>JBLMXA010000599.1:0-5266 GCA_050257515.1 Acidobacteriota bacterium
CAGCTGCCAGAGCTCGATGGGAGCGTTTGCGTGCTGCGAGTCTGCGACCCCGTGAATGATAGTCGGTTAGAATACGCGCCGGCATCGGGATGACGACCGAACGCGTTGCTCGTGTAACGACGATCGCGGCGGTGCTCGCGCTCGCGGCACTCGGGCTCGCACGGCCGGGCTCGGTGCTCGTCGGCGGGGCGGCGTGGCTCGCGTTCCTGTTCTTCGCGTGCTCGGGGTGGGGATGGCTCGTCACGCGGGTCGCGCGGCTCGACGATCCCGACTTCGGGCTGCGCGCGGTGTGGGGAGCGGCCGCCTACCTCGCGGTGGCCGGCGTGCTCGTCATGGTCGGCGTGTGCGCGCGGCCGCTCGTGCTCGCGCTCCTCTGCGTCGGTGCCGTCGGTTTCGCGTGGCGCGAATGGGTCACCGCCGCGCCGTTGTGGCAGGTCGTACGCGATGGCGCGCGATACGCGCGCGCGCACCCGCTCGTCGCGTGGGCCGCCGTCGCGATCACCGCGCTCGTGGTCGCGCATCTGATCGGCGCGGTCGTGCGGCTCGATCGCTCGCCGTGGGACGACGACGTCGCGTACACGCCACTCGTCAAGCGGCTGCTCGATGCGGGCAACCTCGTCGAGCCGTTCTCGTTCCGCCGGCTCGGTGGGTACGGCGGGCAGCTCGCGCTCGACGCGCTCGCGGGCGCGCGCGGCACGCTCGCGAACGTCCAGTTGATCGACCAGGGCCTGTGCTTCGGACTGGCGATGCTGCTGGTCGTCGGCTACGCGCGCGCGCTGCGCACGAGCGCGCTGTGGCTCGCGCTGGTCGCGCTCGTCGCCGTCGCGATGCCCGATATCGCGGTCAACACGGCGAGCTACTGGAGCGGGGTCGCGCTGTTCTTCGCGCTGTATCGCACGGTCGTTCGCGGCGAGCTGATGATGGCCGCGTTCGTCGCGGCGGCGATCTGCACGCTGCGGCAGTCGTACATCCCGATCGCCGTGCTGTTCCTCGCGATCGCGCTGTGGCGGGCGCGCGCCGAACGCCGCACGTGGCTGAGGCTCGCGGTCATCGGCGCCGCGGTGCTCGTGCCGTGGTGCATCGCGAGCTACGTGTCGAGTCGGACGTTTCTGTTTCCGTTCGTGAAGGGGACGTTCAACCACGAGCTGTCGTTCGGACCACGTGGCTGGACCTGGACCGACGAGCTGTCGCTGCTGTTCACCGCGTGCATCGACGCACAGCCGATCGTGATCGCCCTCGTGGTCGCTCCGCTGATCGCGTTCGCGACGGACGATCGCCCGGGGAGGCCGCTACACGCGCTGCTCGCCGCGAGCGTGCTCGGCTTCGTGCTGGCGGTCCACAGCTTCTCGGATGCGGACACCGGCACGCTCTGGCGCTACGCGTTTGCGTACGCGATGCCGCTGCTCGTCGCGTTCGCGCTCGAGGTCGGCAGCGAGCCCGAGCGGTTGCCGCCGCTCGGGCGCTGGGTGCTGCTCGCCGCGTTGCTCGTGCAGCTCGTGGCCTCGCGCGGCACGACGGTCAAGGAGCTCGGGTTCGTGAGCCGTGACCTGCGCGAGGCGATCGCGATCGGCGGTCACGGCGATCCCAATGCACGGGCCGAGGCTCGCCGTTATGCGGACATGCAGGCGGCGGTACCCGCAGGCGAGCGGCTCGTCGTCATGCTCGACGATCCGGCGTTCCTCGACTTCCACCGCAACCCGATCGCGAACCTCGATACCCCGGGGCTCGCGAGTCCCGAGCCACAGCTGCCAACGTTTCGCGGACCCGACGCGCTTCGCGACTACCTGCTCGGCCAAGGCTACCGGTACATCGCGTTCGTACGCCCCGATCGGTCGCGATACGTGTTTCGCCGCGAGTTCTGGGTGTGGCGCGCGTTCAACGGCACGCAGTTCTTCCAGGCGGTGAGTGCGTACACCATCGACATGATCGACTCGCTCACCGCGCTCGCGATCACCGACAGGGTCGTGTACGAGGACGACGGCCTCGTCGTGGTCGAGCTCGATGCATCGCACGGCCGATGGATCGCCCCGGACTCGCGCGACGAGCTGTCACGCCGCGACGCGTTCCTGCACGACCTCGCGATCCACGAGCACCGCGAGCGCGAGTGGAACCTCGTCGATCGCCGCGACCTCGTGTTCGCCGACGGCATGTCGGGGATGACGTACGCGCAGCCCGCCGACGACGCGCGCTGGTTCGACTGGTTCATCCGCGATCCGAAGCCGGTCCGCGGCCAGCCGATCCGGTGGATGCAGCGGCGGTTCCACCTGCGCGTGCGCGGCGAGTCGCGCATGCACCTCGTGCTCCGCGGCCGGCTCAACCTCAGCTTCGTCTACACGCGCCCGCGCCTCGACGTCTCGCTCGACGGCGAGCTGCTCGCGTCGGTCGACGTCGGCGCGGACGGCGCGTTCACGATCGATCTCGACGTCACGCCGCCGCGCGACTGGGGCGACCTCTACGTCGTGTTCGATTCGATCGGTCAGGCCGAGCGCGACGTGCGAGACCTGCGCGTCGCGCGGCTCGAGGAGGTCGTGTGGGAGCCGCGCTAGCCGCGCTCGCGCTCGTCGCGCCGTGGCTGGTGTGGCTGCCGTTCGTGCGCGCGCCGGCGGCAGTCGAGCTGCTCGGCGCGATCGCGATCGCGGGCGCGTGGCACGGCTGGGGCCGTGTCGTCGCGCGCGTGTCGCGGCGCGACGGCGATGCCGTGGTCACGACGGCGTGGGGGCTCGCCGCGACATGTGCGATCGCCGGCGTCGCGATCGCGCTGCACGTCTACGATGCCCGGCTGCTCGTGATCGGCGGCGCCGTCGCCCACACCGCGGATCTCGCGCTGCGCTGGCGCGAGGTTCGCGAGCTGCGCGTGCGTCCGACGCGCTACTCGATCGTGCCGGTCGCGATCGTCGTCGTGATCGCGCTGTTCGCGGTGCTGGCGGCGGCCGGGCAGGGCGCCGCGCGCCCGTTCGACGACGACGGCAGCGTGATCGCGCAGATCCAGCGGCTCGTCGACACCGGCGCCCTCGGCGACGCGATCGGCTATCCGCGCACCGCCCAGCTGGGCGGCCACGTCGCGCTTGCCGGGCTCGCGTCGGCGTTCGCCGAACCTGCCCGCGCGCGGCTCGTCGACGGTGGCCTCGGCCTCGCGCTCGTGCTCGCGCTCGCGTGCACGCGGATCCGGCCGCGCGACACCTGCGGCGCGATCTGGCTCGTGCTGATCGCGCTCGCCGCGTGCGTGCTCGCACCGCCCGGCAGCGACCTCGCCCCGCTGTGGCTGCCGGCGGCGCTGATCGTCGCCGCCGATGCGACGCTCGCCGGTAACGAGGTGCACGGCGCGCGCGCACTCGTCCCGGTCGCGCTGCTCGCCGGCGCGCTCGCGGCGATCCGCAGCGAGCTCGCGCCGGCCGCGCTCGCGCTCATCGTCGGTGCGTGGTGGCTCGCGCGCACGCGCACCCGCGAGGACCTGCCGCGTGCGTTCGCCGCGATCGGCGGCATGGTGCTCGTGCTCGCGCCGTATGCGGTCGCGCGCACGCTCGCCTGGCACGCGGTCGCGAGCTCCGCACACGCCCTGGTCGAGCCGCCGCACGGCTCGCCGCTCGTCCGCCTCGCGGTGTGCGCCGCGATCGCGTTCGCGGCGGCGCCGCTCGCGTTGCTCGTCGTCCGCGAGCTCCCGGATCGCCGGCTGCGCATCGTCGCCGTCGCGTGTGCGGTCGGCGTCGCCTCGGTCACCGCGTTCGGCGTGCGGCCGTACGCCAGCCACGTGTACTGGCCGCTCGCCGTCGGAGGTCTCGTCGCCGTCGCGATCGCGCTCGCCGCCCGCCGCGAGCCGCCGGCGATCGCGCTCGTGCTGTCGTTGCTCGCGCTCGTGTTCGTGCACCAGGCGCAGGCGGCGACCGGGCGCTACACGTCGTGGTCATGGCGCGCGTACGACCTCGGCTTCGACGTCGAGGCGGCGCGCCACGCGCTGCCGGAGGGCGGCAGCTACGAGCGCCTGCTCGCGCCGGTGCCGCGCGACGCGATCGTCGCGGTGTGGGTGACTCGTCCCGAGCTGCTCGACTACGCCGCGAACCGGATCGTCGACCTGCGCACGCCGCGCGTCGCGAAGCTGCGCGACCCCGACCGGTTCGCCGAGCTCGTTTCCGCGAGCCACGCCCGCTGGCTGCTCCTCGAGGATGACGTACCGCGCGGGCTCGACGCGCTCGCCGAGCGCGGACGCGTCGCCGCGAACGGGCCGCGCGTGCGGCTGATCGCGATGCCCTGACGTCCGCCGTTGCCGCCCGTTCGTCCGGCGCGCGGACAGTCCGGACACGCGCGCACGCGCATTCGCACGCTTGCGCTGGCGCACGGCGTGCAGAGCGCGGCGCGCATGCAAGACGACAGTCCTCTCTCCGAAGCGTTCGACTTTCTCATCCACGAGCTCGCCGGGCTCGCGCCGGCGTGGACCGGCGAGCGCGCCGCGCTGCAGTGGCCGGTGGGCGATGCCTGCCATCACCTCGCGCAGGCGCTGTTCCGGCTCGACGACGTGACGCGCGATCCGGCGCTGCTCGCGCCGCACGCCGCGTACGAGATCATGGAAGACGATCTGCGCGTGCTCGCGCGCGAGGCGTTCCTCAGCGTGCTCGCGATCGGCCAGCTGCTGCATCGCGCGGTCGCGGACCGGCTCGCGCCGCCGATCGCGCTCGAAGGGCCGGAGCTCGCGGTGTGGCGCATGCTCGAGGAGCTGACGCCGTACGTCAGCCGCGCCGACGGCGGGCTGCGCCGCACGCTGCTCGAGGGCGTGCCGCTCGAGCTCGTGCTCGCCGATCTGGAGCGCAGGGCGTGAGCCAGGCCGGGCCTGCTACCATCGAGACCATGGATCGCGCGCAGCTGGACGGACACGACGACGTCGTCACGTTCTTCGGCGTGCCGTGGGAACACTACGTCTCGATGGACCGCTTGCGCGCACCGAGCGTGCATCGAGCGTACCTCGACGGAGTGCTCGAGCTCGTGAGCCCGGGCGAGTACCACGAGGTCGTCAAGAAGCTGCTCGCGCGCTTCCTGGAAGCGTACGCGCTGCACCGCGGGACCGTGCTCAACGGCCACGGCTCGGAGACGCTGCGCAAGAAGCCGCGGAATGCAGGTGTCGAGCCCGACGAGTGCTACTTTCTCGGCACGACGCCGAAACCGTTTCCGGATCTCGCGATCGAGGTCGTGTCGGCCAACGAATCGATCGACAAGCTCGAGATCTACCGGCGGCTGCGAGTCCGCGAGGTCTGGCTGTGGCGGGACGACAAGCTGG
>JBLMXA010000600.1:0-13064 GCA_050257515.1 Acidobacteriota bacterium
GCGGCGTCGATCCTGCGCGGCGACAAGCAGCCGAAGGACTCGATGTTCGCCGCCGAGAACTCGACGATGGCGCTCGACGCCGACGAGATCGCGAAGCTCGCGGTGCCCGCCGGGCCGCCGAGGCCGCCGCCGGGCCGCCCCGGCCTGCCCGGCCTGACCTCGCCGAAGCTGCCGCCGCCGCCGCCGCGGCCGCCCCAGATTTCTGCGCCCAGCGGCCGCGCGCGGCGGATGTCCTCGCCGCCGCCGACGCCGACGAAGAAGCCGCAGGCGCCGGTGCGCCGGCCGCCGCTGCCGACGCTGCCGAACCGCATGTACGACACGCCGTGGGAGGAGCTCGCGGTCGTCTACGAGAGCCTGCCCGCGCCCGACACCGCGGCGCGGCTGCGCTGGCTGTACCGCGCGGCCGAGGTGTGGGAGACCGGCGCGAAGGACATCGCGCGCGCGTTCGACGCGCTCGCGCGCGCGTTCCAGCAGGCGCGGCGGTCGTCGCAGGGCGACGCCGAGGTGCGCGCGCGCCTGCACCGCATGGCGCAGGAGCACAAGGCGTGGGACCGGCTCGCCGATCTCTACGAGGGCCTCGCCGAGGAGGCCGACAGCGCGATCGCGGCGTCGGACCTGCTGATGGAGGTCGCGAACATCCGCTACGAGCAGAAGCGCCCGCGCGACGCCGAGGGCCAGCTGCGGCGCATCCTCGGCATGCTGCCGAACGATCACGCGGCGCGCATGCGGCTCGAGGAGCTCTATCGCAACGAGGGCCGCTGGGTCGAGCTCGCCGCGTCGCTCGAGGAGCGTACCGATCCGCGCCTCGGCACCGCGGCGCCCGAGGCGGAGCGCCCGCAGCTGCTGCGCGAGCTCGCGGCGATCTACACCGAGAAGCTCAAGCGCCCGCACGACGCGATCGACGCGGTCGAGCGCCTGCGCGTGCTCGCGCCCGCCGATCTATCGGTCGTGTTCCAGCTCGCCGACCTGTTCGGCGCGGTCGGCCGCTGGAGCAAGGTGATCGAGACGCTCGGCAAGGTCGTCGAGATCGCCGAGGGCAGCGACGACTCGCGCCAGGCGCTGCACTCGATCGCGAAGATCTACGAGAAGGAGCTCGAGAACTCCGAGCGCGCGATCGAGACGTACGCGCAGCTCGTCGCGACGTGGCCCGACGATCTCGACGCGTGGAGCGCGCTCGACCGCCTCTACCAGGCGCAGGGCAGGTGGGAGCAGCTCGCCGACGCGCTGCGCCGGCTCGCCGGCCTCGCGCGCGATCCCGGCGAGCGCGCCCGGCTGCTCGCGCGCCGCGCGCAGGTGCTGCTCGACAAGCTCGACGTGCCCGAGGAGGCCGCCGCGACGCTGCGCCACGCGCGCACGATCGCGCCCGACGATCCGCAGCTCGCCGATCTGCTCGTCGGTGCGCTTGTCAGGGCGGGCCGCGGCCGCGAGGCGGCGGCGATCCTCGAGGGCCGCATCGCCGCGGCGAGCGAGGGCTCGATCCGCAGCAAAGGCGACCTCGCGGTGCTCTACATCCGGCTCGCGCAGATCCGGATCGACGACGATCGCCCTGGCGCGCGCGCCGCGATCGACCGCGCGCTCGAGCTCGTGCCCGAGCATCCGACCGCGCTCGCCGTGCTCGCGCAGCTCGCGTCGTCCGACGAGGATCCGCGCGCGTTCGCGAACGCGAAGCAGCGCGAGGCGGACAGCTCGAAGGACGAGGACGTCAAGATCGCGGCGCTGATCGCCGCCGGCGACGCGCTCGCGAACCTCGGCGATCTGCCGGCCGCGGCCCAGGCGTACGAGCGCGTGCTCGCGCTGCGTCCCTACCACGCCGAGGCGACGTGGGCGCTCGCCGGACTGTCGGAGAAGGGCGGCGATCTCGACGCCGCCGTGCGCCTGCTCGAGAAGAAGCTCGAGGACGAGACGCTGACGCCGCCCGAGAAGGCCCGGTTGCTCACGCAGCTCGCGGCGCTGTCGCGCACCGCCGGCGTCGAGCCCGCGGCCGAGCGACGCCTGCTCGAGGCCCTCGGCACCGTGCCCGATCACCTGCCCGCGATCGTCGCGCTGTCGGACTTCTACGCCGACCGCGAGCGCTGGAACGACCTCGAGGCGTTCATGCGCGAGATCCTCGACGGCTCGACGCTCGCCGACGCACCCGGCGCGCTGGTCGCCGACCTGCACCGCCGGCTCGCGACGGCCCACGAGAAGCTCGGCCGCGACGAGGAGGCGTACCAGACGCTGGTCGCCGCCGACCGCCTGCACCGCGGCCACCTGCTGATCAAGCTCGCGATCGGCGAGAACCGCTACAAGGCGCGGCGCTGGCGCGAGGCGGCGCTGCACCTGTCGCCGCTCGCGGCGCACGAGGATGCCGAGCGCTATCCGAGCGAGGTCGCGCAGGGCCTCTATCACGCCGCGCTCGCCGAGATCCGCTCGCTCAGGCCCGAGAAGGCGCCCGCGCTCTACCAGCGGGCGCTCGAGCTCAAGCCGAACTACTCGCCCGCGCTGCAGGCGCTCGCCGAGCTCGCGATGCAGCAGGGCGACGCGAGGACCGCGGCGGATCTGCTGACGCGGCAGGCGACCGCGACCGAGGACCCGGCCGAGCGGCTGCGCCTGTTCGAGGCGCTCGGCGACATGGCGCTGACGATGCTGGACGACGAGGAGCGCGCGCGGACGTGCTTCGCCGCCGCGGTCGCGTCCGCGCAGCCGCTCGATGCCAAGCACGTGCCGCTGCTCGAGAAGCTGCTCGAGCGCCAGGTGCTCGCGAAGGACCTGCCCGGCTCGGCGCGCACCGCCGAGCTGATGGCCGCGTTCGGCTCGAGCGCCGCCGAGCGCGCCGCACGCCACCTGCGCGCCGCGAACGACTACCTCGCCGCCGGCGATCGGCTGCGCGCGCGTGCCGCCGCCGAGCGCGCGGCCGAGAGCGATCCGGACGACGTCGACGCGGTCGATCTCGCGTCGCAGCTCGCGATCGACCAGAGCGACGTCGAGGCCGCCGCCGCGATGCTGACGCGCCTGCTGTCGGCCAAGGACGATCGCGTGCTCGCGACCGACGCCGCGCACCGCGCGATGCTGTCGTACCGGCTCGGCTCGGCGCGCGCCCAGCGCGGCGACACGCGCCAGGCGGTGCCCGCGTTCGACGGCGCGATCAAGCTCGCGCCGCACTCGGAAGGCGCGACGCTGTCGCGGCGCGCGCTCGTCGAGCTGGTCAGGCAGTCGAACGATCCCGGGCAGCGCGAGATCGTCGCCGCGCACCTCGCCGCGATCGCGCACGTCACCGGCGCGCTCGCCGATCTCGTCGCGTGGGGCGACGAGCTGCGCCGCCAGAACAAGGCCGATGCCGCGCTCGCCGTGCTGCAGCTCGCGACCGCGTGCGGCCACACGCCCGATGTCCACCAGCTGTCGTTCCTGCAGATCCACAAGCCGCACGAGCTGCGCGACGACGAGCCGTACAAGGCGAACCTCGACGCCAGCGAGCGCGCGCTGGTCGCCACCGAGGGCGAGCCGCTCGCCGCCGTCGCGGCGACGCTCGTCGAGGCCGCGGCGCTGATGTGGCCGGACCTCGAGGAGGCGCTCGCGCGCGGCGGCTGCAGTGGCGCGCGGCGCGTCGCGGCGACCTCGCACGCGGCGGCGGTGTGGTTGTTCCCGCGCCTGACGACCATGCTCGGCGCCGGCGTCGTCATGCTGTACCACCACGACACCGCCGCGGACGTCACCGTGATCGCCGCCGGCACGCCGGTGATCGTGCTCGGCCGCCGGATGATGTCGGAGGCGACGCCGGCGTCGGTGACCGAGGTGCGCGCGCTGCTCGCGCGCGCCGTCGAGCTCGCGCGCCCCGAGCACCTCGCGTTCGCCGGCCTGCCCGCGCGCGACGCGACGCGCCTGCTGACGAGCGTCGTGCGGCTGTTCGGTCCGCCGGCGCTGCGCGAGGCGGTCTCGGCGCTGCTCGTCGACGAGGACGTCCAGCGCGCCCACGACGAGGTGGTCAAGGGAGCGCTCCCGGTCAAGCTGCGCACGCGGCTCGAGGGGCTGCTCGCGACGCTCCCGGCCGACGCGCTCGACAACGCCCGCTACCTCGCGCACTGCTACCGCAGCGCCGATCGCGCCGCGCTGCTCGCCGGCGGCGATCCGGCGGTGATCGTCGCGGCCGCAAAGGCGCGCGGCGACGGCGTCGATCACCTGATCCGTGCGATCGCGCACCCGCAGTGGATGGCGCTGCGCCTGAAGATCGGTGTCGCCAGCAAGTAACATGTAGCCAGCGCTCTGGCGCGATCCCGCAGCGGATTGGCGCGTGGTGTCGGTCCGACCTTTGGTACCAGTGTCCGCCATGGCGTGTCCCGACCAGGGTTCGAGTCTGCTGCGCGACGACGTCGGCGCGTTCTGCATGCGGCTCGCCGCGGCGTACCTCGCCGAGTCGCCATCGTGGGACGGCACCGTCGACGGCCCCGTCCACGTGCTCGACCAGCCCGAGTTCCGCATCGCGATCCCGGCGCTCGCCGGGTGGGGACCGCCGCGGTGGAGCCCCGACGGGCTCGAGTGGCAGGCGGCCGACGCGACGTTCGTGCTCGCGCCGGTGCGGCGGCCGCTACGGCCGGGCTCGACCGACGACTGGATGGAGACGCGCCGCCACCACCTCCGCGCGACGCCGGAGTGGCGCGTGCTCGCCGGCCGCCAGCTCGAGCATGCCGCGGGCGTCGCGATCGAGGTCGCCGAGGCGTGCACCGTCCGGCCGCGCGCGTTCCGCGTGTGCCGCTGGCTGTTCACCGGCTCGCTCGTGCTCGCCGTCGGCGCGGTGACGCCCGATCTGCTCCCCGCGCGCCGCGCGCGCGAGCTCGCGGCGGCGTTCGCGTCGGTACGCAGGCGCTGACACCAGGTGCCACTCGAGTGGGTGGCCACCACTCGACGGCCGGTGCGTCGCGCCTCGTGGGCGCGCGCGCGCAGCGCGCGAGGTGCGGGACTTCGCGGGCGCGTCGCGCGGGCGCCGCGCTTGCAGTGGGGCGAGCTGGGGGAACCATGCTCCACGCGCGCTGTACGCTGCTCCTCGCCGCTGCCACCGCCTGCACCGCGATGGCACCGACCACCCCACCTCCGTCGGCACCGCCGCCACCCCCCGCGCCGCAGCCGCCGCCGGCGCCGGACGCGGTCGCCGCGTTCCAGGGCAGCTTCTACACGTTCGCGACCGCGATGTGCGCCGGCTGCCACAGCGAGAAGCCGAACGAGGGCGTGCTCGTGCCGCAGAACCCGCTGTTCGCGTCCTCGAACGTGACGTACGCGTACGTCGCCGCGAAGCCGTTCGCGGACTTCGGAAGCCCCGCGAGCTCGCTGCTCGTCGCGTACGCCGGCAACAACCACTGCGGCCTCCCGGCGCGGTGCGGCTCTGCCAGCGCGGCCGCGCTCGCGCAGCTCACGACGTGGCTCGCGAGCGACACGCCGCTGCCCGCGGTGCCGGCGCGCGCGGCGGTCAGCGATCTCGAGGCGCTGCAGCTCGTCGCCGCCGACCTCCAGGCGCAGCCGGCCGCGGTCCAGCCGTACCTGCGCTACTTCACGCTCGAGTACTGGGGCAACACCGGCGGGCGGCCGCCGCTCGTCTCGGTGTTCACCGAGCGCGCCGCGCTGATCAAGATGCTCAACCTGCTGTCGACGAAGCGGCAGCTCGTGCAGCCGACCGCGATCGACGCCGACGGCCTGGTCTATCGCGTCGACACGCGCAGCCTCGGCTGGACGGCGGGGGCGTGGACGAACCTCAAGGCGACCGATCCGTACTTCCGGCCCGCCGATCTCCCGGCGAGCCTGGCCGCCGCCGCCGCGCAGAGCGCGCGTGCCGACTGGTTCGTCTACAGCATCCCGAACAGCGCGGTCGACGCGTACTTCGCGTTCCTCGGGATCGACTCCGACGATCCGACGATCGATGCGCTCAACAACGTCGACCGGTTCGCCGACATGACCACGGGGTACCCGGCGACGATGCGCGCCGGCTTTTCGGTGTCGCGCACCGAGGCGTTCAACCGGATCATCTCCTGGCACCAGACGACCGCGCTCGGCAGCGGCGCGATCGGCTCGGGTCACCTGTTCAAGAGCTACAACATGGACGCCGACGTCGGCGCCGCGAACATCTACGCGCACCCGTACCGTCCCACGACGAACATGCCGAGCACGATGACGGCCGGCCCCTACGACTTCGCGTTCGGCGACAGCGACAGCATCTTCACGCTGCCGAACGGGCTGTTCGGCTACTACACGACCGAGCCGGCGACCGGCGCGGTGGAGAGCCTCGCGAGCGCGGGCGCGGCGTTCCCGGGGCCGACGTTCTGCTTCCAGTGCCACGACAACCAGACCAACATGATCCCGTTCGTCGACGAGATGCACGACGCGATCGCCGCGGCGCCCGCCGGGACGTTCCCGTCGACGCTCCAGCCGATGCTGCTCGCGATGTACGACCAGCCCGCGCTCGACGCGAAGATGACCGCGGCCGGCGCGACGTTCGGCGCCGCGTACGCGCAGCTCGCGCTGCCCGCGCTCGACATCGCCGGCACGCCGACCGGCCTCGGCACCGAGGTGATGAACGTCGTCACGAACAACTACTCGATCGTGCTCCAGCTCGACACCGCGGCCGGCGAGCTCGGCGTGACGACCGCGCAGCTCGTCGCGGCGATCAAGAGCTCGCCGGTGCTCGCGTCGACGATGGCGTCGCTGCTCACCGAGCATCCGGTCGTCCGCCGCGACACGTGGGAGGCGAGCTACGCGACCGTCAGGAAGCTCCTGTTCCCGCAGCTGTGATCGCGGTTCGGCGCTACACTTGCAGCGATGCGCGGCTCTCTCGCCGTCTGTGCCGCGCTGGCGGCCTGCACGAGCGGCCCCTCGATCGACGGCAACGCGACGATCTCGGTGATCGACCTGCGCGGTCAGCCGGCGGCGGGCGTCGAGCTCGTGTCGACGGCCGGAGGGAGCGTGCTCGCGCGCGCGGTGACCGACGACACCGGAACGGCCGCGCTCGGCGTCGCGGACGGCGGCGAGGTCACCGCGTACGTCGCGGCGACCGGCGGGAGCTACGAGAGCGACACGCTGTTCGGCGTCGCGCCCGGCCTCGCGCTCGAGCTGCCGCTTCACGTCGACGCCAGCGGCCAGTCGCTCGCGCCGCTCGCGGTCGTGCTCGCGCTCGATCCTCGCGCCAGCTTCGGCGGTGCCAGCGATCTGCGCGCCTACGTCGGGGTCGACACCAGCTGCGCCGCGAACGCGACGGCGGGCGCGCCGACGTCCGTGCCGCTCGCCGCCGGCTGCCTGCAGACCGACGCGACGATCACGATCACCGGCCTGCTCTACGACAGCAATGGCTCCGCGGTCGGCTATGCGGTCGCGAGCGACCAGCCGCCCGGCTCCGCCCCGCGCCTCACGATCGAGCCGACCGCGAACACCCCGCTCACGCTCGCCTCGGCGGATGTCGAGCTGCCGGCGCTGCCTTCCGCCGACACGCGCGCTTCGACGCTGCTCGCGTTCTCGCGCAAGGGGCACGCGTTCGGCATCCCGGCGATCCGGACCGACGCGTCGCCGATCGCGAACCTCCGCGTGCAGGGGACGCTCGTCGAGGGCGCGCTCGCCGACTCGCTGCTCGCCGCGTTCGAGCTGACGTCGCTCGCGCGCGGCGTCGAGATCGGAGAGGAGGCGTGGGCGCCGGGCGCGACCACGACGCACCTCGCCGGCTCGCTCGCGCCCCAGGCTCCCGACGACCTCGCGATCGGCGCCCGCGGCGGCCGCCCGACGGTCGCGATCACCGATCCCGCGGTGGCGGGCGCGCTGGACACCTACGTCAGCTTGAGCTGGACCGGCGGCGACGGCGTGGCGCACGCCTGGCACGCGTGGGCGGCAGCGCCGACCGCGGCCGGCACGCGCACGTTCGAGGTGCCCCCGGCGCCAGCTGGCGCGAGCTTCGCGACGTGGGCGCCGCCGTCGAGCGCCGCGTTGATCGCGACCGGCGGCTACAACCAGGCCGACTTCGCGCCCGCCGACTACCGCCTGGCGCCGGAGCCGTACATCCCGGTCGCACGCGACTCGGGCGAGCGGTCGTACGCGCTGATGACGAGGCGCTAGCCGCCGAGCACGAGCTTGTCGCGCAACCGCCCGATGAGCTCGGCGTGCTTGGGCCGGCCGCCGGACGTCGCGAGCGTACGCATCGCGAGCGCGATGCCGACGAGCGGGTTGCCGCGCGAGCACGCGCGGGCGAGCTCGAACGCGAGCTCGGCCCAGGCCATCCAGGCCGCGCGCTCCTTGCCGTGAACGGCCGCGATGATCGCGAAGCGCAGATCGCTCAGGTCCTGCTCGACGGTCGCGAGCGCGGGCTTGCCGCGCGCGGCCGCGTCCTCGAGCACGGCGCGCACGCGCTGCGCCTCGCCGCCGTCGAGCGCGGGCATCTGCTCGACCGCGCACGCGCACGTCGCGCGCAGGATCGCGTCGCGATCGATGCCGCGGATCACCGCGAGGTACGGCAGCCAGTCGGCGCGGCTCGCGTCGACCCACGCCGCGCGGGCCGCGGTGTCGGCCGGCAGCTTGCGCACCCACTCGATGAGCTCGCGCGGCGCGCCGATCGCGCGCAGCTGCTCGTGAGGCTTGTTACTCGCCACCGGGCTCGCCGCCACCGCCCTCACCACCGCCGCCACCGTCGTCGCGGCGCCAGAATCGCAGGCGCGACCGGCTGTCGCGGTCGCCCTCGTCCTTCTTGTCGTCGGGCTTGTCGGCGCGCTTGAGCCGCACCGATGCCTTGACGTCGGGCTCCGCCCCGCCGAACCGCTCGCTGTTCGGGATGAACCGGATCTCGGTCTTGATCTCGAACGACAGGGTCGTGAGGATCTTCGCGATCTCCTCGGTGAGGTTGAGGTTACTGAGGAACTCGCGCGTCTCGCGCGCGATGATCTCCCACACCTTGTCCTTGGCGCCGTCGGCCGACGACGCGACGTAGCCGACGACGTCGGGCAGGCTGACCTCGCGGGCGATGCGGCGGAGGCCCTCCTCGGTCGAGAACACCGCGCCCATGCCCGCCGCGAACGTCTTCTTGACGAGCTCGGGCACCAGGTGCTCGAGCCGCTGGCGGATGGTCTCGGTCAGCTTGTCGTCGGGAGGGTGGGTACTGGACCGGATCCGCTCGGTCAGCTTCTCCGCCAGCTTGTCCTGGGCCTCCCGCTGTTCCTTGGTCGGCTCGGCCGCCGGAATCGGTTTGGCTGCTTCGTCCTCGGTGGCCATGAGTCGTGCGTAGCACGATCCCTGGTAGAATTCTGCCCATGGCGCAGCCGGCGCGTAGCTCGGATGCGGGTGGGGTGCCTGCGGCCGCCGACTCGGTGGCCGTGATCGCTCAATCGCGCCGCTATCGCCACGAGGAAGAGTCACGCCCGGCGCCGCTGCGCAGCCGCAGCCTGCGCGCGTACTGGACGACGTGGCGGGTGATCTGGAGCTACCTGTGGCTGCGGCTGCGCGCGCGGTTCCACTCCGATGCGTGGGTCGACCACAAGCTGCGGCAGCTGCACCTGCGGAACGCGCGCCGCATCGAGCGCACGATCTGCGACCTGCAGGGCCTGTTCATCAAGGTAGGCCAGCTGATCTCGATCATGACGAACTTCCTGCCCGAGGAGTTCCGCCGCGAGCTCGAAGGGCTGCAAGACGCGGTGCCGCCTCGGCGGTTCGCCGATATCGAGACGCGCCTGCGCGAGGAGCTCGGCAAGGGCCCCGACGAGCTGTTCGCGACGTTCGAGCGCAAGCCGATCGCGTCGGCATCGATCGGCCAGGTCCACCTCGCGCGTCTGCCGAGCGGCGACAAGGTCGCGGTCAAGGTCCAGTACCCCAACATCGAGGAGATCGTCCGCCGCGACCTCCTCACGCTGCGGCGGATCTTCCGGATCGTCGAGTGGTTCATCCCGTACCAGGGCCTCGACGAGCTGTATCGCGAGATCCGCGCGATCATCATGGAGGAGCTCGACTACCGCGCCGAGGCCGAGAACGCCGCGCGCATCGCCGCGAACTTCAAGGGCCGCACCGACGTCGCGTTCCCGCGCGTCGTCGAGGAGCTGTCGACGGCGCGCGTGCTCGTCACGCACTTCGAGGCGGGCGTCAAGATCACCGACAAGCTCGGCGTCAAGCAGCAGGGCCTCGACCGCGGCCAGCTCGCGCGCCAGGTCGTCGAGATCTACTGCCAGCAGATCTTCACCGACGGCATCTATCACGCCGATCCGCACCCCGGAAACCTGCTCGTGCGGCCGGCGACCAAGGACGGCGAGCCGCCGACGATCGTGTTCCTCGACTTCGGCGCGGTCGCCGAGATCCCGGCGAACGTGCGCAAGGGCATCGTCGAGCTGATCCAGGGCGCGCTGACGCGCGACACGCAGCGGATCGTCGGCGCGATGCGCACGATGGGGTTCGTCGGCCGGGGCGCGAACGACCAGAAGTTCGAGCAGGTGATCGAGTACTTCCACGAGAAGTTCCAGGAGAACATCTCGCTCGAATCGCTGAACCTGAAGGACATCAAGCTCGACCCGCAGAAGGGGCTCGAGAGCATCGCCGACCTCCGGAAGATGGACATCTCGCTGCGCGAGCTGTCGCAGAACTTCCACGTGCCGAAGGAGATCATCGTCCTCGAGCGCACGTTGCTGCTGCTGATGGGGCTGTGCACCGAGCTCGATCCGACGCTCAACCCGATGACCGTGATCCGGCCGTACCTCGAGCGCTTCGTGCTCGGCGAGGAAGGCGACTGGTCGGAGCTGCTCGTCGAGGCGTCGAAGGACCTCGTGATGAGCGTGACCGCGCTGCCGGCCGAGGTCCGCAAGTTCATCCGCACCGCGCACTCCGGCGAGCTGCAGCTGAAGTTCCGCAACATCGAGGCGCCGGCGCAGCTGATGTATCGCCTCGGCCACCAGCTGATCTACGTCGCGCTCGGCATCGCCAGCGCCGCGTTCGCGATCGTCCTCGAGGGCCGCGGCGACGACGACCGCGCCACGTGGGCCTGGTGGACCGCGCGCGCCGCGGGCGTGCTGCTCGTGTGGAGCTGGTGGAGCTCGCGCAACCTGCTGCGGAAGCGATGATGCGGGCGCTGGGGCTCGTGGCGCTCTGCGGCTGTAACCAGATCTTCGGCCTCGTCCCGACGAAGAACCCGCAGGACGCGCCGCCCGACGTCGACTACTGCGCGGTCCACCAGGGCTCGGCGATCAGCCACGACGAGGACGGCGACCTCATCGACGACGGCTGCGACGCGTGTCCCGGCCTCGCCGACCCCGACCAGGCGGACACGCTCGAGACCGCGAACGGCGGCACCGCCGATGGCGTCGGTGATGCCTGCGATCCGTCACCGACGATCGGCGGCGATCGACTCGCGAAGCTCGCGCCGTTCGCCTCGCCCGGCGAGCTCGCCGCCTGGACCGTCGCGACCGGCAGCTGGGGCGTCGCCTCCGACACGCTCGTGTACGTCGATCCGACCGGCATGGCCTCGGGCTCGATCTTCTTCACCGGCGCGACGCTGCGCGTGCCTTACGCGGTCGAGGCGCGGCTCGTGATCGACGCGATGCCGTCGGCGCTGAACACCGGCACCGTCGCGATCCGCGTCGGCGACCTCGGCGGCAACGGGTTCGCGTGCGAGCTCGATCACGACACGACCGGCAACGACATCGTCTTCCTCTACACCGACAGCGGCAGCGACACGAACCACCTGACGACGCCGATCGGGGTCGGCAGCGCCTACCAGCTGCGCGTCGTGTGGACGGCCAGCGAGCTGAGCTGCCGGTTCGATGCCACCGACGGCCAGCACGCCGCGATGCATGCCGGCACCGGTACGGGCGCGACCGCGGGCCTGCAGCTGACGATCGATCACTTTGCCGGCCACTTCGACTACGTCGCGATCTACGACCTGTCGGGCGAGCCGTGAGCCGCGCGCGCGTGCTCGCATGCTGTCTCGCGGCGTGCAGCGCGGCCGGGCGCGCGAGCCGGCCGCCCCACTCGTCGGCGGGTACCGTGGAGGGGCGAGTCGTCGATTCGAAGACGAAGGCAGGACTGCCCGGCATCAGCGTCGACTTCGATGGCGAGTGCCGGCACGGAGCCGAGGTGGCCACCGCGCTCACCGACGAGCAGGGTCACTACACGATCGAGCTCGAGCCGGGCAGGTGCAATCTATGGGCGCGAGCGGGTCTGGCCGACGCCAGCCCCCGGCCGGTCGAGATCCGGCGCGGAGGAGTCGCGGTCATCGATGTCGAGCTCGACCACGACGCGGTGGTCGCGGCGCAGCGAGACCAGCCGCCGTCGCGGTGCCCGCGCTCGGCTCCGGACGCGGTAGTCAAGGGCCACACGACGACCCAGCAGGACACCGACGACGTCGCCCGCGCCGTGCTCGAGCGGTTCACCGCCGACGAGGGAACGCTGCCCGACGGCGGGTTGCTGCCTGCGGGCGTCATCTTCGTGCGGGCCGAGGTCGCTGGCCGGCCGCACCGGCGCCTGACCGTCGCAGCGCTCCCCGCGGGCACCAAGCGCCGCTTCATGCTGATGACGACGGCCGACCTGCAGACGCAAGCCGATCGCAGCGGGCGCGAGGTCTATTACATCGACCTCGGAGATCTCGACTCGGACGGCAATTGTGCGTTGCTGAGCGCCGGCGCGAACTTCGTGATGCCCAGCGCCAAGCGTGCGATCAAGATGTGCTGCTGCGCCGGTTACGACGTCTACGAGAAATCACAGGGTCGATGGCTGTTCGTCCGTCGTGACAGCGAGAGCTGTATCTGATGCCGATCACCGCACCGCGAGCACGATCGCCGCGATCACCGCGGCGACGGCCGCGACCACGCCGACCAGCCGCGCCACCTTGCCCCAGTCGACCGGTGCGCGGCCGACGACGATGTCCGCGCGCTGGCCGTGGACGATCGCGCGGTAGGGCGAGCCGCGGTAGCGGTACGCGAGCACCCAGGCGGGCAACGCGACGCGCTCGGTCGCCTGGCGCTCGACCAGGCACGCGACGTGGATGTTGCGGAAGCGCTTGCCGGGCGCCGCGCGCTCGACGCGGACCTTCGCGACCGCCTCGATCGCGCGCTGGACCTCGCGGCGCGCCGCCGAGCGCTGCGCGTCGAAGC
>JBLMXA010000601.1:0-3838 GCA_050257515.1 Acidobacteriota bacterium
GAGAACGGCCGATCCGACGCGAGCACCGCGCCGTGGCGCTGATAGCCACCCGAGACCATGAAGTAGAGGTTGCGATCGTCGGTCGTGAAGCCCTGCACGAAGCTCGCGTCGAGCTCGCTGCCGTCGCCGTGCTGCGACGTGCTCGACAGCAGCGCGACCTCGGAGCCATCGAACTGCTTGCGCGTGATGATGTTGACGACGCCGCCGATCGCATCGGCACCGTAGAGCGCCGACGCGCCGTCCTTGAGGATCTCGACGCGCTCGATCATCGCCAGCGGGATCGCGTCGACGTCGACCGAGGCGTCCGCGCCGTTGCCGCCGGGCACGAACCTGCGGCCGTTGAGCAGCACGAGCGTGCGCGAGGCGCCGAGCCCGCGCAGATCGAGGCGCGTCGCGCCGTCGCCGCCGGCGTTGACCTGCGCGTTCGCGCCGTTGGCCTGCGCCGGCTGCGCCTGCAGGATGTCGCCGAGCGTCGCGCGCCCCGACGTCTCGAGATCGGTCCGCGTGACGACCGAGACCGGGGCCGCGCCGGTGACCAGATCGTGCTCGATGTTCGAGCCGGTCACGACGATCACCTCCTCGCCGCTCTCGGCGGGCGGCGGCTCGGCGGGCGCGGCAGGCGGCGGCGCGGGCGGCGGCGGCGCGGGCGGCGGCGCAGGCGGCTCGGCCGTGTCGGGTGGCACCGGCGGCTCGACCGGCAGGTCGTCGGGCGCGGCCTGCGCGACGCGCATGCGCAGCGAGCGCGGCACACCGTCGGCATGCGCCGGCGCCGCGGTCGCCACCGCCGCGAGCGCCATCGCGCACGTGAATCTCATCACCCGGCCCGACTCTAGCCGGTGGCGAGCGCGCCACACCAGGTACGCTGCGCGCCATGAGCTATCCGATCGAAGGCGGCTGCGACTGCCGTGCCGTTCGCTACCGCATGCACAGCGCGCCGCTGATCGTGCACTGCTGCCACTGCCGCTGGTGCCAGCGCGAGACCGGCGCGTCGTTCGCGCTCAACGCGCTGATCGAGGCCGATCGCGTCGAGCTCCTCGGGCAGACGCCCGAGATGATCGCGACGCCCTCGGCGAGCGGCAAGGGCCAGAAGATCCACCGCTGCCCGACCTGCAAGCTCGCGGTGTGGAGCAACTACCCCGGCGGCGGCGACCTCGTCCGCTTCATCCGCGTCGGCACGCTCGATAACCCCGACGTGTGCCCGCCCGACGTCCACATCTACACGAGCACGAAGCAGCCGTGGCTCGTGCTGCCACCGGGCGCGCGCGCGTTCGCCGAGTTCTACGACCTGCCGGCGACGTGGTCGCCCGAGTCGCTGGCGCGCCGGCGCGCGATGCGCGAGCGGGCGGGGCTGCCGGTGTAGCCGCATGCCGGTCACTCAGCTGCGTCGGTCGTACTCGTACTCGTACTCGTACTCGTACTCGATCCGGGACGCAACGGCACAGCTGGGCGTCGATCACGTAGGATCGCCGGCTGGCTCGACGTGGTCGTTGTCAGGGGATCGAGGCAGTCCCGAGCAATGCTCGAACCGCTACTCGAACAGCCGAGTACGAGTACGAGCACGAGTACGAGTACGACCAGCGGACGCGCCGTCAAGTGACCGGCCTTGGGTCTAGCGGATCGTCGCCGACCAGCGGCGGCCCGTCGAAGCGCGGCATGACGTCGAACGCGCGGCCGTCGACGGCGATCGAGACGCGTTCGAGCTCGTCGAGCGTCCCCGAGACCATCGCGATCGCGACGGCGGCGGCGACGAGCTCGTGGCGAGCGTCGCGCGTGTCCACGCGCGCGGAAGCCAGCTCCGCATCGCGCACGAGTGCGAGCACCGCTCCAGGAACTGCTTCGAGAGCGGCTGCGCCATCGCTGCAACGGCCGCATCGTCCCGGCCACACGCCGGGCGGCCGCGCGGCAAGGCGCGGGTGGGGCACGAACGGCGCGAGCAGCACGTCGCGCTGCGCGTGGTCGCCGGCGTCGGCTCGCTACGCACGTCGCGGGCGCTCGCGATCGCGCACGCCGCGATCGCGGCCGTGCACACGCGCGAGTTTCGGATCGTGCACTTCAACCTGCTCGCGAACCACCTGCACCTGATCCTCGAGGCGGCGAGCGCGCACGCCCGCGCGCGCGGTATGCAGCGGCTCGAGGTCCGGCTCGTGCGCAGGCTCAACAGGCTGCTCGGGCGACGCGGCCCGCTGTTCGACGATCGTTACTACACGCGTTCACTCACCACGCCGACCGCGGTTCGCAACGCGCTCGCGTACGTGCTGCTCGACGGCAACCGCCACGAGCTCGAGCACGGCGCGGAGCAGGTCTGGTACGGCGTCGACGCTTACTCGAGCGGCTACTGGTTCGACGGCTGGGCCGACGAACGCTGGCAGCACGAGGTCACGCACGCACGCCGGCCCACCGCTGAGGCGACGACGTGGCTCCTGCGCAGCGGCTGGCGCCTCGCAGGCGGCGCGATCGCGTTCGATACCTACTACCGCTCGATCAGCGCATCGACGTAGTACGGCCGGCCGCGCCAGAACTCGGCGACGACGCCGACGACGCTGATCGCGGTGGCGAGGATCGAGAGCGGCGTGGCGAGGTCCTTCACGAGCAGTGCGCCGGCGAGCAGCACGGACACGCCGAGCACGCGGCCGCCCCAGGCGAGCGCGAGCGTCGCGACCTTGTGATGGCTGAGCAGGTTGTCGAGGCCGCCGACCGCGAGCTCGAGCGCGAGGATCGCGAACACGGTCCACCGCGGCGCGTCGGTGTAGAAGAGCACCGCGAACAGCAAGAACGGCAGCAGCAGCGCGCCGAGCAGGCGGACGCCGTCGGCCTTGTTGAAGTCGCCGTGCGCGCGCAGCTTCGGCCAGCCGACGACGATGTAGTCGATGCCGCTGATCCACGTGATCGCGACGACGCCGAACATGATCGCGCGCGGCGCGTACGTCTCGTCCCACAGGAACACGAGCAGGATCGCGACGAACGACGCGCTCATCGCGAGCGCGCCGCGCCACAGCTTCTTCTTCGCGAACCACAGCCCGAGCATCGCGACGACCGGGCCGATCATGCCGGTGACGAGCAGCCCGATCATGAACGTGCGGTGCGAGTTGAGCAGCGGGAACAGCAGCATCACGCCGATGCCCTGCATCTGCGTCCACGTCTTGGCCTTCGCGATGTAGCTCGTCTTGAACGTCATCCCGCGCTGCTCGTACGCGGAGCGCAGCGCGGTGATGAAGAACTCGCGCACGAACATCAGCGCGACCGCCCACCACGCGACCATGCCGGAGTCGGCGAACGGCGTGTACGCGAACGCGATGAACACCTTGTCGGCGATCGGATCGAGCAGCCCGCCGAGCACGGTCGGCCCGTACTTGCGCGCGAGCATGCCGTCGACCCAGTCGGTGCAGCCGATCAGGGTGCCGGCGATCAGCGCCCACCAGTAGTAGGCGTTGTCGTTCTTGCGTGCCCCGACGTAGATCAGCCAGCTGAGCACCGGCATCGGGATCAGGCGCAGTAACGTCACCTGATTTGCGGTGATCCACGGACGGCCAGCAGGCACGCCCGGACCCTATCACGGCACGTGCTATCCTGACGGCGTGAGCGGGATCATGCAGCGCGTGCTGCTGATCGGATCCGACGACGACGCGCGGCGCGCGCTGCACGTGCTGCTCGATCGCCGCGGGCTCACGGTCGCCGCCGCCGCAGATCTCGCATCCGCGCTGCGTCACGTCGCGAGCGATGGCTGCGACGTCGTGCTCGCGGCCGCCGAGCTCGCGGCGGTGGTCGCGCGCGAGGCGGGCGTGCCGCCGGTGATCGCGGTCGTGCGCACGCGCGAGCTCGCGGTGTCGACGTCGCTGCT
>JBLMXA010000602.1:0-6171 GCA_050257515.1 Acidobacteriota bacterium
GCGCATCGCGCCGATCGCGACGACGACCGCATCGTGCTCGGCGCGCAGCCGCGCCCAGTCCTCGATGCGCGCGCCGCAGCGGAGGTCGATGCCCTCGGCCTCGAGCACGGCGAGCCGGCGATCGATCACGGCCTTCTCGATCTTGAAGTCGGGGATGCCGAAGCGCAGCAGGCCGCCGGCGCGCGCCGCGCCCTCGTAGACGATCGTCGTGTGGCCGGCGCGGTTGAGCGCCGCGGCCGCCGCGAGCCCCGCCGGGCCCGAGCCGACGATCGCGACGCGCTTGCCGGTGCGCGGCGCGGGCACGCGCGGCTGGATCCAGCCCTCCGCGAACGCGCGCTCGGCGATCGCGCGCTCGAGCGACTCGATCGTCACCGGCTGGTCATTGACGGCGAGCACGCACGCCGCCTCGCACGGCGCCGGGCACAGCCGGCCCGTGAAGTCGGGGAACTCGTTCGTCGTCGACAGCCAGCGGATCGCGTCCTCCCAGCGCCCCTTCCACACCGCGTCGGCGAAGTCGGGGATCGGGTTGCCGAGCGGGCAGCCGCTCGTGCAGAACGGCACGCCGCAGTCCATGCAGCGGCCGCCCTGCTGGCGCGCCTCGTCGTTCGTGATCGTCTCCTCGACCTCGCGGAAGTCGAGCACGCGCAGCGCGACCGGCCGGCGATGTGGCGCGGCGCGGTGCCACTGCAGGAAACCGTCGACCTTGCCCATCACTGACCTCCCCGCGCGAGCGGCAGCGAAGCGAGGCGGGGTGGGGACCCCACCGGCTCCGCCGGTGGGGAGGGGGGCACGCCCATGGGATCGACGACCGACAGGCGCGGCCGCTGCCGGCGCGCCGCGACGACGCGCTTGTAGTCGCTCGGCATCACCTTGACGAACCGCGCGACGAGGTTGTCCCAGTTGTCGAGGATCCGTTTGCCGCGCGGGCTGCCGGTGAACCGCACGTGATCCTCGATCAGGTTGTAGACGAGCCACACGTCGCTCTCCTCGGCGAGCGGCTCGAGCTCGACCATCTCGAGGTTCGCGCGCGTGCGGAACGTCTGCGCCTGCCGCCCCGCCGACGGCGTTCCGCTGTACTGATCGAACACGTACGCGGTGCCGCCGCTCATGCCGGCGGCGAAGTTCTTGCCGACGCCGCCGAGCACGACGACGACGCCGCCGGTCATGTACTCGCAGCCGTGATCGCCGACGCCCTCGACGACGGCGCGCGCGCCCGAGTTGCGCACCGCGAACCGCTCGCCGGCGAGCCCGTTCGCGAACAGATCGCCGCCCGTCGCGCCGTACAGCGCGACGTTGCCGACGATCACGTTGTCCTCCGGCGCGTAGCGGATGCCGGCCGGCGGGCGCACGACGATGCGGCCGCCGCTCATGCCCTTGCCGATGTAGTCGTTCGCGTCGCCGGCGAGCTCGAGCGTGACGCCCGGCGCGAGGAACGCACCGAAGCTCTGGCCCGCCGAGCCGGTGAGCTTGACCGTGATCGAGCCGTCGGGCAGGCCCGCGGCGCCGTGGCGGCGCGCGATCTCGCCCGACAGCAGCGTGCCGGCCGCGCGGTGGCGGTTCGCGATCGGCAGCTCGGCGACGATCGGCAGCTTGTCATCGAGCAGCGGCAGCAGCTGCTGGTCGACGTGGTCGCCGAGCGCCCACGGTTGCGCCTGCACGAACCGCCGCGGCCAGTCGTGCGGCGCGACCGGCGCGGCGAGGATCGCCGACAGGTCGAGGCGCTTGGCCTTGTCGTGGTGGATCTGCTTGCGCACGCGCAAGAAATCGCCGCGGCCGACGATCTCGTCGAGCGTGCGCGCGCCGAGCCGCGCGAGCTGGCGGCGCACGCCCTCGGCGACGAACAGGAAGTAGTTGACGACGTCCTCGGGCGTGCCCGCGTACTTCGCGCGCAGCTTCGGATCCTGTGTCGCGATGCCGACCGAGCACGTGTTGAGGTGGCACTTGCGCAGCATCACGCAGCCGGTCGCGACGAGCGACGCGGTCGCCATGCCGAATTCCTCGGCGCCGAGCAGTGCCGCGATCACGACGTCGCGCGACGTCCGCAGGCCTCCGTCGACCTGCACGCGCACGCGGTCGCGCAGCCGGTTCTCGACGAGCACCTGCTGCGTCTCGGCGAGCCCGAGCTCCCACGGCAGGCCCGCGTGCTTGAGCGACGACAGCGGCGACGCGCCGGTGCCGCCCTCGTAGCCGGCGATCACGACGCACGCGGCGCGCGCCTTCGCGACGCCCGCCGCGATCGTGCCGACGCCGACCTCGCTGACCAGCTTGACGCTGGTGCGCGCCGTCGGGTTGACCGCGGTGAGATCGTAGATCAGCTGCGCGAGATCCTCGATCGAGTAGATGTCGTGGTGCGGCGGCGGCGAGATCAGCGTCACGCCGGGCGTCGAGCAGCGGACCTTCGCGATCCGCTCGTCGACCTTGTTGCCGGGCAGCTGGCCGCCCTCTCCGGGCTTCGCGCCCTGCGCGATCTTGATCTGGAGGTCGTCGGCGTTGACAAGGTAGTGCGTGGTCACGCCGAACCGGCCGCTCGCGATCTGCTTGATCGCGCTGCGCCGCCAATCGCCGTTGTCGTCGCGCGTGAACCGGTGCGGCTCCTCGCCGCCCTCGCCGGAGTTCGACTTGCCGCCGAGCCGGTTCATCGCGATCGCGAGCGTCTCGTGCGCCTCGGCGCTGATCGAGCCGAACGACATCGCGCCGGTGACGAACCGCTTCGCGATCTCGGATGCCGGCTCGACGTCGGCGAGGTCGATCGGCTCGCCGGGCTGGATCTGGAGCAGGCCGCGCAGCGTGACGAGATCCTTCTCCTCGTCGTCGCACAGCCGCTCGAACTCCTCGTACTTCATCCAGTCGTTGCGGCGCACGGCGTCCTGCAGCGTCGAGATCGTCGCCGGGTTCCACTTGTGGCGCTCGCCGGTGCGCCGCCAGCGGTACTGGCCGCCGACCGGCAGCCGATCGTCGGCGCGCGAGAAGCCGCGCGCCCACCGCGCGATCGCCTCGTCGCCGAGCTCCTCGAGCCCGACGCCGCCGATCCGCGACGGCGTGCCGGTGAAGTGACGCTCGACGAGATCGCGATCGAGGCCGACCGCCTCGAACTGCTGCGCGCCGCGGTAGCTCTGCACGGTCGAGATGCCCATCTTGGACATCACCTTGAGCAGGCCCTCCTCCATCGCGTGGATGTACTTCTCGACGCCCTGCTCGCCGGCGCGCGCGCGCACGGTGTCGAGCGCGAGGTACGGGTTGACCGCCGCGGCGCCGTAGCCGACGAGCAGCGCGACGTCGTGGACCTCGCGTGCCTCCGCTGTCTCGACGACGATGCCGACCTGCATGCGGATGCCTTCGCGCACGAGGTGCTGCTGCACCGCCGACAGCGCGAGCAGCGACGGGATCGCGACCTGCTTGGAATCGACGCCGCGGTCGCTGAGCACGAGCACGTTGTGGCCGTCGTCGATCGCGGTGACCGCGAGCTTGCACAGCCGGTCGATCGCCTTGCCGAGCCAGCCCTTGCCGTAGCCGGCGGGCCACACGAGCGACAGCGTCGCCGGATCGAACACGCCCTCGCGCACGTTCTTGATCTTCGCGAGCTCGGCGCTGTCGATGATCGGGCCGCGCAGCCTGAGCTGGTGGCACTGCTCGGGCGTCTCGTCGAACGTGTTGCCGTCCGGGCCCATCGTCGTCTCGAGCGACATCACGAGCGCCTCGCGGATCGGATCGATCGGCGGGTTCGTCACCTGCGCGAACAGCTGGTGGAAGTACCAGGACAGGTTCGGCGCGCGATCCGAGAGCACCGCGAGCGGCGTGTCGGTGCCCATCGAGCCGATCGGCTCCTTGCCGGTGGCCGCCATCGGATCGAGGATCAGCTCCAGATCCTCGTCGGTGTAGCCGAACGCGCGCTGGAGCCGCACCAGGTCGTCGCCGGCGATCGGCGGCGGCGGCACGACGTCGTCGATCTCGTGCAGCTCGAACACGTTCTTGTCGAGCCACTTCTTGTACGGGAACCGGCTCGCGACCTCGTGCTTGAGCTCGGCGTCGTCGACGATGCGGCCCTCCGCGGTGTCGACGACGAACATCATGCCGGGCGTGAGCCGGCCCTTCTGCTTGACGAGCTCGGGCGGCACGTCGATCACGCCGGTCTCCGACGCGAGGATCACGCGGTCGTCGGTCGTGACCGTCCACCGCGCGGGCCGCAGGCCGTTGCGATCGAGCGTCGCGCCGACGAGCTGGCCGTCGGAGAACACGATCGCCGCCGGGCCGTCCCACGGCTCGACCAGCGACGTCGCGTAGCGATAGAAGCTCGTGCGATCCTCGTCGAGCGAGCCCTTCTCCCACGCCTCGGGGATCATCATCATCATCGCGTGCGGCAGCGCGCGGCCGCCGAGCGTGAGCAGCTCGACCATGTTGTCGAACTGCGCCGAGTCGCTCTTGCCCGGCACGATGATCGGGAACAACCGCTCGAGCCCGCCGTGGAACTTCGCGCTGTGGAGCTGGCTCTTGCGCGCCTGCATCCAGTTCGCGTTGCCGCGCAGCGTGTTGATCTCGCCGTTGTGCGCGATGTAGCGAAACGGCTGCGCGAGATCCCACGTCGGGAACGTGTTCGTCGAGAACCGCGAGTGGACGACCGCGATCGCGCTCGCCATCGCGGGCGACTGCAGGTCGAGGAAGAACTTGCCCAGCTGCCCGGGCAGCAGCAGGCCCTTGTAGACGATCGTCTCGGTCGACAGGCTCGCGACGTGGAAGAAGCCCTGCGGGTCGGCCTTGCGCTCGACGACGCGGTTCTCGGCGAGCTTTCTGATCACGAACAGCGTCCGCTCCCACGCGGAGGGCGGGACGCGGCGCATGCGCACGAACACCTGGCGGAACACCGGCATCACGTCGCGCGCGACCGGGCCGACGACCGACGGATCGATCGGCACGTCGCGCCAGCCGAGCACGCGCTGGCCCTCGTCGTGGATCGCGCCCTCGAGGATCGCCTCGCAGGCGGCGCGCAGCGCGGGATCGGGAGGCAGGAACACCTGGCCGACGGCGAACCGGCGGTTCGCCGGAAGATCGAAGCCGAGCCGCTCGCCCTCGGCGCGGAAGAACGGATCGCACAGCTGCAGCGAGATGCCGGCGCCGTCACCGGTGTCCGGATCGGCGCCACATGCGGCGCGGTGCGAGAGGCGCTTCAGGACCTCGAGGCCTTGCTCGACGATCGAGCGCGAGCGCTCACCCTTGATGTGCGCGACGAAGCCCACGCCGCAGGCATCTCTCTCCCGGTGCTGCATGACGCCGTGAGTCTAACGCGTCGCGTTAGCGTATGCACCTGCAATTGTTATATGGTCCGCGACCATGAGGAAGATCCCTACCGTCGCGTTTGCGCTGTTGATCCCGCTAGCCGCCTGCAAGAAGAAGGAAAACGCGGGCGACCACGCCACCCCGAAGCCGGCTCCTGGATCCGGTTCGGCCGCCATGACCGGCTCGGGCTCGGCGGCGGCCGGGGCGCCGAAGCCCGTCGAGGCGAAGCCGGTGACCGGCGAGGACCTCGCGAAGCGCTACGTCGAGTGCTGGGAGCTCTACAACGCGAAGGACTTCGAGAAGCTGAAGACCTGCTTCGCGTCGCCGACGACCGAGGAGATCGTCGATGCGGGACCGCCGGGACCGTCGACCCCCGACGAGACCGCGAAGGGGCTCAGCGACCTGGTGGCGATGGCGCCGGATCGCAAGGTCGAGCTCGAGCTGACGCTCGTCAACGGCAAGCACGTCGCGAGCGTCGGGCTCTACAGCGGAACGCATGCGAAGACGAGCAAGAAGTTCGGCCTGCAGATCGGCTACGTCGTGCACTTCACCGACGACGGCAAGACCGTCGACCGCACGTCGTTCTATCTCGACCAGGGCGAGATGGGCGGCCAGGTCGGCGCGGTGAAGATGCCGGTGCGCCCGGTCGCCGACAAGCCGTGGGGCGCCAACGAGATCGTCGTCGCGAAGGACGACGACACCGAGAAGAAGAACCTCGAGGCGGTCAAGAAGATGACCGACGCGTTCGACAAGCACGACGCGAAGGCGATCGAGGCGATGCTCGCCGACGATCTCGTGTGGTCGGAGAGCGGCGTGCCGAAGGACTGGAACAAGAAGCAGGCGGTCGCCGCGCACGCCGACCTGTTCAAGGGCTTCTCGGACCTCAAGCTCGCGCCCGAC
>JBLMXA010000603.1:0-5179 GCA_050257515.1 Acidobacteriota bacterium
CGGTGACGGTGACGGTGACGGTGACGGTGACGGTGACGGTGACGGTGACGGTGACGGTGGCGGTGACGGTGAGGCTTCGCCACGTTCGGCACGTCCCACGTGGGACGCCCACACGCCCACATGGGCGTGTCCGGCCGGCTCACGCCTGGCGCCGCTTCGCGGGGCCGTGCGTGAGGCCCCAGCACAGCGCGAGCAGGCGATCGAGCTTCACCCTCGCCGCTCGATCATCGATGCATCAGCCCCATGCGGCCGCCACATCGAGCGCCGCGAGCACCTCCCTGGCCTCGCCGTGCGCGCGTTCGTACGCGAGCCGCTTGGTTGCCGTCTCGCTTGCGCTGCCCCTCCCCCAAATGGTGCACCGTATTGCCGGCCGCATCGTGCAGCTGCTGGGGGCATCCGTGGCTGTGGATCTTCACCTGCTCGACGATCGGACGCAGCGCGCGGATGAGATCGAGTGCGACTTCGTAAGCAATCAACATGTTCGTGTTCTCCCGGACGATCGTTTCGACGCCCCCCTGCCCCTCGGCCCATCCGACCCATCCGAGGGTGGTGGCGCTCTCGCCCCCAGCGCGCGTCGCGGCGCGACGACAGTGCCGCGCGCTGACAATCGCAGCGTTCGCGCTCTCCTCCGCCGTTCGCGCGCGCGGCGCGTCGTTGCGCCGCAGCGCGCGGGGCGAGCGCCACCACCCGAGGGCGAGGCTTCATTCCCGCTCCGGCTCCCGCTCCCGCCGCCGCTACCGACGCGCCTGCCCGCGCATCATCGCCCAGTAGATCCCCGCGGCGACGAGGAAGCCGACGAACCAGCTCCAGTGATAGAGGAACGCGAGCGGCTCGACGAACGCGCCGACGAGCGCGCACGCCGCGCCGGCGACCGTCGCGATCACCGCCGCGACGTTCCAGCCACCGCGATAGCGGTACGCGCCGTCAGGCACGTAGAGCGAGCGCAGGTCGAGCTCGGTCTTGCGCACGAGCCAGTAGTCGACGATCAGCACGCCGGCGATCGTGCCGAGCATGCCGCCGTAGCCGCCGAGCCAGCCGTCGAGATAGCGGTGCGGGTTCTTGAGCAGCTCCCACGGCATGATCGCGATGCCGACGATGCCGGTGATGAGCCCGCCCTTCTTGAAGTCGATCTTCTTCGGGAACGCGTTCGCGAAGTCGTTCGCCGGCGACACGACGTTCGCGGCGATGTTGACGGCGAGCGTCGCGACGACCGCGGTGAACATCGCGATGCCGACGATGACGCGGCTCGTGAAGTGCGACGCGAGATCGATCGGGCTCCATACCGGCGCCTTGTAGATCACCGCGGTCGCGCTCGTGATCAGGATGCCCATCGCCGCGAACACGGTCATCGTCGACGGCAGCGCGACGGTCTGGCCGACCGCCTGCTCGCGCTGGCTGCGACCGAAGCGCGTGAAGTCGGGCATGTTGAGCGACAGCGTCGACCAGAACGCGATGGTGCCGGTGAGCGCGGGGATCATCACGTCCGAAAGCGTCGTGCCGGGCGCGTCCTTCGGCGGCACGAACGACGTCTGCTCGAGGATCGGGCCGAGCCCGCCGGCCTTCCAGACCGCCCAGCCGACGAGGATCGCGGTCATCACGAGCACGTACGGCGCCGCCCACCGCTCCACGCGGCGCAGCACGTCCATGCCCTTGTAGATGACGAGGACGTTGAGCCCCCAGAACAGCAGGAACGACACCCACAGCGTGCCGGCAAAGCCGTTGAAGTCGGGCAGCAGCGTCGCCCAGCCCGGCCACAGCGACGTGAAGAACACCTGCAGCGCACCGCCGCCGATCCACGCGTTGATGCCGAACCAGCCGCACGCGACGAGCGCGCGCATCAGCGCCGGCAGGTTCGCGCCGGTCGTGCCGTACGCGGCGCGCGCGAACACCGGGAACGGGATGCCGTACTTCGTACCGGGGTGCGAGTTGAGCAGGATCGGCGCGAGCACGATCAGGTTGCCGACGAGGATCGTGCCGAGCGCCTGCCACCACGCCATCCCGCTCGCGATCATCCCCGACGCGAGCGTGTAGGTCGGGATGCAGTGGGCCATCGACACCCACAGCGCGGCGTAGTCCCACGTGTTCCACGTGCGCTTCGCGACCGCGACGGGAGCGAGGTCGTGGTTGTAGAGCGGCGAGCGCTGCAGGTCCTCGGGGTCGCGCAGCTCGACGCGTCCGTCTTCGTGCCGGATCTCCGCGGACATCGCGTTCGAACGTACATTACGATTCCCGCGAGATGAAGCGCGCATTCGTCACGGGCGGCTCGGGATTCGTCGGCAGCCGGCTCATCCCGGCGCTGGTCGCGCGCGGCGTCGAGGTGGTCGCGCTCGCGCGCAGCGACGCGAGCGCGGCGAAGGTCCTGGCGCTCGGCGCGAAGGCCGCGCGCGGCGATCTCGACGATCCTGCCGCCCTCGAGGCGGGCATGCGCGGCTGCGACACCGTGTTCCACGCCGCGGCGCACACCGACCAGTTCGATCCGCTCGAGGTCCACATGCGGATCACCGCGAAGGGCACCGAGCACGCGCTCGCCGCGGCACGCGCCGCCGGCGTGAAGCGATTCGTCCACGTCGGCACCGAGGCGGTGCTCGCCGACGGCAAGCCGATCGTGCGCGCCGACGAGAGTCGACCGTTGCCGAGGCGCGCGATGGGCCCCTACCCGCTGACGAAAGGCCTCGCCGAGCAGGCGGTGATCGCCGCGAGCACGGGCGGGCTCGAGACCGTCGTCGTGCGCCCGCGCTTCATCTGGGGCAAGGGCGACACCAACGTGCTGGTCGAGCTGATGAACGCGGTGAAGTCGGGCCGCTTCGCCTGGATCGGCGGCGGTCACTACCTGACGTCGACGTGCCACGTCGACAACGTCGTCGAGGGCATGCTGCTCGCGGCCGAGCGCGGCAAGCCGGGCGAGATCTACTTCCTGAGCGACGGCGAGCCGATCGAGTTTCGCGAGCTCGTGTGCGAGCTGCTCGCGACGCAGGGCATCGCGGCGCCGACGCGCTCGGTGCCGCGCTGGCTGACGCGCGCGGCGGTCACCGCGACCGCGTGGATGAAGCGGCCGCCGCTGACGAAGACGGCGTTCGCGCTGATGGCCCACGAGGTCACCGTCGACGACAGCAAGGCGCGCCGGGAGCTCGGCTACGTCGGCAGGAAGACGCGGGCGGAAGGCCTGGCCGAGATGCGTGTATGATCGGTGCGCGTGGCGACGGACGACGATCTGGCCTCGGCGGCGACCGCGATCTCGCTGGCGTCGGCGACGACGCCTCCACGGCGCGACTCGGTGCCGCCGCCCCAGCTGATCGCGGATCGCTACGAGATCCAGGGCCTGGTCGGCGCCGGCGGCATGGGCCGCGTGTATCGCGCGCACGATCGCACGCTCGACGAGCTCGTCGCGCTCAAGCTGTTGCGTGCGGAGCTGCTCGATACGCCCGGCGTGCTCGAGCGATTCCGCCAGGAGGTGAAGCTCGCGCGCAGGGTGACGAGCCCGCACGTGGTGCGCACGTTCGATCTCGGGCAGCACGGCAGCGATCACTTCCTCACGATGGAGTACATCGACGGCCGCTCGCTCGCGCAGCTGCTCGACGACGGGCCGCCTCCGATCGCGGAGGCCGTGCGGATCGCGCGCGAGGTCGCCGCCGGCATGGCCGCCGCACACGCGGTCGGCGTGCTGCACCGCGACCTCAAGCCCGACAACGTGCTGATCGCCCGCACCGGCCGCATCGCGATCACCGACTTCGGCATCGCGATGCCGAGCGCGTCGCCGATCGCGACGGCCGACCGGTTCGTCGGCACGCCCGCGTACATGGCACCCGAGCAGGTCGAGCACGGCGCGCCGATCGGCTCGCCCGTCGACGTCTACGCGTTCGGAGCGATCGTCTACGAGATGCTGACCGGCCAGCGCCCGTTCGCCGGCGGCGATCCGATCCAGGTCGCGATCGCGCGGCTGCGCGAGCCGCCGCCCGATCCACGCGCGGTGCGGGCGGTCCCCGACGCGCTCGCCGAGCTCGTGCTGCGCTGCATGGCGCGCGATCCGGCAGCGCGGTTCGCCGACGGCGCCGCGCTCGCCGCCGCGCTCGCGCGCCCGTACGACTCGCCGGTCGCGAAGCCCGCGGGCCTGTTCCTCCAGGCGATCCCCGCTCGCACCTCGCGCTCGGTCGCGATCCTGCCGCTGCGCGCGGCCCCCGAGCTCGCCGAGCTCGCCGACGGCCTCGGCGAGGAGATCGTCGACGCGCTGTCGCTGACGCGCGCGCTGCGCGTGCGGCCGCTCGCGTCGGTGCGCAAGGGCGTCGCCGCCGACGCCGATCCGCTCGAGGTCGGCAGGCAGCTCGACGTCGAGGTCGTCGTCGATGGCTCGGTGCGCTTGCGCGGCGAGCAGGTGCGGATCTCGGCGCGCGCGCTCGGCGTCGCCGACGGGTTCTTGCTGTGGGCGAGCCACTTCGACGCGCGCCCCGACGCGCTGCTCGCGGCGAGCGACGAGGTCGTGCGCGCGATCGCGCGCGCGCTCACGGTCGAGCTCGCGATGCCCGCGCGCGGCGCGAGCGATCCACGCGCGACCGAGCTGTACCTCGCCGCCAAGGCGCGGTTGCGCGCCAGCTGGATGAGCGGCCGCCTCGACAACATCGTCGCCGACCTCGAGCGTGCCCACGCGCTCGCGCCGGACGACCCGGCGATCCTCGCGACACTCGCGATCGCGCAGGCGCGAGTGTCGTTCTTCGACGGTGGTGACGCGCCGCTCGCGAAGGCGCGCGAGCTCGCCGCACGCGCGATCGCCGTCGCCCCCGCGCTCGGCGACTCGTGGTTCGCGCGCGGCATGGCGCAGTTCTATTCCGGCGCGGTGCCCGAGGCCGCGGCGGCGCTCGTCCACGCGTGCCTGCGCGCGCCGGGGTTCGCGATGGCGCAGGCGATGCTCGGCTCGCTGCTGCTCGAGGCCGGCCACCTGCCGGCCGCGCTCACCCACTTGCAGGCCGCCGAGTCGCTCGATCCGCTCGGCCTCGCGCACGTCGATCTGCCGCGCGCGTTCATCTACGACGGCCGCTGGGACGACGCGTTCCGCGAGCTCGATCGCGCGCGCAGCGCGCCCGGATTCGTCGCTCGCGGCTTCGACGAGATCAGCCGCGCGCGGTACCGGATGTGGCGCGGCGAGCACGTCGAGCTCGACGTCAACGGTCTCGACGAGTTGCCTCCG
>JBLMXA010000604.1:0-3264 GCA_050257515.1 Acidobacteriota bacterium
GTCGGCCGGTCGGCCGGCTTCTTCGCGAGGCAGCGCAGGATCAGCTGCTCGAGCTCGGCCGGGATCGCCGCGCTGGCGACCTGCGACGGCGGCACCGGCGTCTGCGTCACGTGCTGCACGCACACGTCGACGCTGGTCTCGCCCTCGAACACGCGCTTGCCGGTGACGAGGAAGTAGCCGATCGCGCCGACCGCGTACATGTCGGCCGCCGGACCGATCGTCGCCGGATCGGTGACCGCCTCGGGCGCGAGGTACGCGGGCGTGCCCATGATCACCTGCGTCGACACCCCGGTGTTCGCGGTGAGCTCCTTGACGAGCCCGAAGTCGACGACCTTCGCGATGTCGTGCATGCCGCCGCGCTCGCACAGGATGACGTTCGCCGGCTTGATGTCGCGGTGGATGAGGCCGCGGCCGTGCGCTTCCGACAGCGCGCCGCACACCTGCGCGAGGATCGCCGCCACGCGCGCCGGCGGCTGCGCGCCGTAGCGCGCGACGAGCTGCTCGAGATCGATGCCGTCGAGGTACTCCATCGCGTAGTAGAAGACGCCATCGGGGTTGCGGCCGTAGTCGTAGACCGCGACCGTGTTCGGATGCGTCAGCTCGCTCATGTGCTGGACCTCGCGCTCGAACCGCTCGAGGTTGTCGGCGCCGACCTTGTCGGGGAGCAAGAGCTTGACCGCGGTCGGCCGCCGCAGCATCGCGTGATGCGCGCGGTACACCGCGCCCATGCCGCCCTCGCCGATCTTGCGATCGAGCGTGTACTGGCCGAGCTGCATCGCCTCGCTGACCTTCTTGCGCAGGCCGTAGATGATGCTCGACCCGGTCGCGACCAGCACGACGGCGACGATCGCGAACACGAATGCGCCGCCGATGAACATCATCGGCGGGATCTCCTGCTGCACCTCCACGCCGAGGCCGATCGCCGCGGCCAAGAGCGGCGCGAACGTCAGCGACGTCGTGAACGCGGTGCGCGTGCCGCTGCTCGGCACGACGAGCGCACGCGTGAACACCAGGCCGTAGGCGAGGGTGAGCGCGGTGTACGACGCCGGCCTGAGGTCGTCCGCGAAGTACGCGCCGACCGCGAGGAAGCAGCCGATGCCGGCTGCGACCAGCAGATCGAACCGGTACAACCACGCGCGCGGCGTCCGGTAGCGCGCGATCACGCTGCGCAGCACGGCGAGGATCACGAGGCTGCTCGTGCCCGCCGCGGCGATGCCGTCGGCATGACGCGGCTTGATCTCGGGATACAGGTGATACGTGACGGTGAGCGACGTCAGATCGATCGCGATGCTCAGCAGCACGAGCAGCGAGTACAGCGACAGCCGCGCTTGCAGGTACGCGCGCTGCTCCTCGGCGCTCCTCGCTCCAGCGTCGGCCACTGCGACCACCCTATCGGAGATCGGTCGCCGAGTGTACGGTCGCAGGCGATGCGCGCCGCCATTCCGCCGATCCTGTACGGCACCGCCTGGAAAGAGCAGGCAACCGAGGGTTGCGTCGCGGCGGCGCTGGCGGCGGGATTCCGCGGCATCGACACCGCGAACCAGCGCAAGCACTACTTCGAGGCGGCGGTCGGCCAGGGCATCGCCCGCGCCGGCGTGCCGCGCGACGAGCTGTTCCTGCAGAGCAAGTTCACCTACCGCGACGGCCAGGACGATCGGCTGCCGTACGATCCACGCGCGCCGATCGCGACGCAGGTCGCACAGTCGTTCGCGAGCTCGCTCGAGCACCTCGCGACCGACTGGCTCGACAGCCTCGTGCTGCACGGGCCGTCCCGCCGCGACGGGCTCGGGCCGGCCGATGTCGAGGCGTGGCACGCGATGGAGGCGCTCGTCGATGCGGATCGCGTCGGCCGGATCGGCATCAGCAACGCGACCGCGCGCCAGGTCGAGGAGCTGGTCGCGCTCGCGCGGGTGCCGGTCGCGTTCGTGCAGAACCGCTGCTACTGCGAGCGGACCTGGGATCGCGACGTGCGCGCCGCATGCGCGCGCCACGGCATCGTGTACCAGGGCTTCTCGCTGCTCACCGCGAACCGCTACGTGCTCGCGAACGACGCGGTGCGCGCGATGGCGACCCGCCATGCCGCGACGCCCGCGCAGATCGTGTTCCGGTTCGCGCAGCAGCTCGGCATGCTGCCGCTCACGGGCACGAAGGATCCGGAGCACATGCGGCAGGATCTCGACGTCGCGCGGTTCACGCTCGACGCGCGCGAGCTCGCCGCGCTCGAACAGCTCGGTTAGTGGCGCGCCTGCTCGAGCACCGCGCGCAGCTCGCGCGAGCCGATCGGCTTCACGAGGTGCGCGGCGAAGCCGGCGGCCTCGCTGCGCGCGCGATCGCCCTGCTGCCCGTAGCCGGTGATCGCGACGAGCGGCGTCGTCGCGAGCGCCGGCAGCGCGCGCATCCGGCGCGCGAGCTCGTAGCCGTCGACCGCGGGCAGGCCGATGTCGAGCAGCGCGACGTCGGGCGGCCGCTGCCGCGCCGCCTCGAGCGCGCCGCCGGCATCGTGCGCGACGTCGGTCTCGTAACCCATCGAGCGCAGCAGCTCGGCGAGCAGCTCGGCCGCGTCGACGTTGTCGTCGACGACGAGGATGCGCAGCGGCCACGCCGCATCCTGCGCCTGCGCGCTGCCGGCGCCGGTCGTCGCGGCCGCCCGGGCCGCCAGCGGCAGCCACACCGAGATCACGGCGCCCTTGCCCGGACCGTCGCTCGCCGCGGTGACGTGCCCGCCGTGCAGCTCGACGAGGTTCTTGACGATCGCGAGGCCGAGGCCGAGGCCGCCCTCGGCGCGGTCGCGCGTGCGCTCGCCCTGGACGAACATCTCGAACACGTGCGGCAACAGCTCGGCGGGCAGGCCGATACCGCTGTCGCTGACGCGCACGCACGCGTCCGCGCCCTCGCGCTGTGCGCTGATCGCGATGCGCCCGCCGCGCGGCGTGTACTTCGCGGAGTTGACGACGAGGTTGCCGATCACCTGCGCGAGGCGGTCGAAGTCGCCGTCGACGACGAGCCCGGTGCCGGGGACCTCGAGCGTCAGCCGCTGGCCGCGATCCTCGACGAGCGCGCTCGTCGCCTCGATCGCCTGCGCGATCACGCGCGCGAGCTCGACCGGCGCCTTGCGCAGCTCGACCTTGCCGCGCGTGATGCGCGAGACGTCGAGCAGGTCGTCGACGAGGCGAATCATGTGCTTCACCTGTCGCTCGATCACGACCCGCTCGCGATCATGGGCGTCGCTGCCCGTGCGCAGTCGCATCAGCTGCGTCGCGGTCA
>JBLMXA010000605.1:0-2755 GCA_050257515.1 Acidobacteriota bacterium
CCATGGAGCGCGCGCCGGTCCCGGCCGCGCGCGCCGACTCGCACGCGTGGACGGTGTCCGCGCTCGCCGCGCCGCCGGCGCCGCCGGGCCACGACGACTGGGTCGTCACCAACGTCGCGCAGGCGGTGCGCAACACCGAGATCCCCGCCGACGACACGCCGGGACCGGTGGTCGACGACGGCACGCCGGTCGAGGGCACCGCGCCGCCCGTGCCGTCGGGGCCGATGCCGGTCGCCGAGAACACGTTCGTCGCGGGCGAGATCGACGTGCCCACGCCGGGACCGCAGGCCAAGCCGACGCCGGTCGAGTTCACCGCCGCGAGCAAGCTGCTCGGCTCCGAGCCCGATCCCGACACCGGCAGCCACACGCCGCCGATCGAGAGACACAATAGGGAATAGGCAACAGGGAACCGAGAGCTGAGAATTTCCGGAACTTCTGACCTCTCGGTTCTCTGTTGCGTATTCCCTATTGAGCGAGCGTCCGATGTTACTGTCGCGCACGGAGGCGCTGTCATTCCGATCGTCGCGCTGGTGAACCTGCTGTTCGGCATCGGCTTCGCGCTGATCGCACGCGATCGCGTCAAGGCCGATGGTCCGTTCGCGTCGCCGGCGTTTCCGCTCGTCGTGCTGCACGCCGGCGCCGTCGTGGCGCCGATCGCGCTCTACTTCTACGCCGTGCACCCGGCGTGGGCGTGGATGTACTGGATCGATCCCGCCAAGCTCTCCGGCGTGTTCGTGCTGCCGCTGATGGTCGGCCACGCCGGCCTGGTCGTCGGCGCCTGGTACGTGTCGGCGATGCTCATCCGCAAGGGGCTCGGCGGGGCGCTCGTCTACCTCGCCGGCGCCGTCGCGGTCGTGCTGCTCGTGTTCATCGTCGGCGGCATGGCGCGGCTGTCGGTCGCGACCGACTATCCCGGTTACGGTCACAGCGGTGCGTCGCTGTTCAGCGTGCGCCTCGGCTGGGCGTTCGTCGTGTCGATGCTCGCGCTGTTCGGATCGGCGATCTACACCGCGATCGAGCTGGGCCGCGACGGCCGACGCGTGCGGGCGCGGTGATATGATGCGTGGCATGCACCGGGTGGTGGCCGTGCTCGCGAGCGCGCTGGCAGCGTGCGGCCCGGTCGCGTACGTCCACCAGGTGACGATGACCGCCGACGACGCGGTCGAGCAGGCGCGCGCCGCGCAGGCCGAGAAGTACAGCCCGTACTACTGGACGCGCGCGATCACGTACCTGCACATGGCGCGCGAGGTCGCGGCCCACGCCGACGACCCGGGCGCGAACCGGTTCGGCCGGCTCGCGACCGAGGCGGCGCTCAAGGCGAAGGAAGAGGGCGAGATCGGCCAGCAGAACCCGGCGAGGCTGCCGTACATCCACCTCGAGCAGGACAAGGACAAGGTCGCGCCCGCGAAGGACGTCGCGCCGGCGAAGGACGTCGCGCCGGCGAAGGACGTCGCGCCCGCGAAGGACGTCGCGCCGGCGAAGGACGAGAAATGAAGCGCGCGGCGATCCTCCTGGCGCTCGCCGCGTGCGCCGGCTCGCAGGTCCGCGACCAGACCACGGCGAACGAGGGCCTGATCGCGACCGCCCGCGATCACGGCGCGCAGCGCTGCGCGCCCGTCGAGCTCGCGATGGCCGAGTCGCACAACGACTTCGCCGAGCACGCGCTCGACGAGGGCAACTACTACGACGCGCAGCCGGCCGCGCAGCTGGCCGAGAAGAACGCGAAGCTCGCGATCGAGCGCTCGCCGAAGGACAAGTGCAACCCGCAGGAGCCGCCGAAGCCCGGCGACATCGACGGCGACGGCATCCTCGACAACGTCGACAACTGCCCGAAGGACCCCGAGGACAAGGACGGCTTCCAGGACGAGGACGGCTGCCCCGACCTCGACAACGATGGCGACGGGATCGCGGACAAGCTCGACAAGTGCCCGCTCGAGGCCGAGGACCACGACGGCTACCAGGACGAGGACGGCTGCCCCGAGCCCGACAACGACGCCGACGGCATCGCCGACACGGCCGATCACTGCCCGAACGAGCCCGAGGATCGCGACGGCTTCCAGGACGAGGACGGCTGCCCCGATCCCGACAACGACAAGGACGGCTTCCCCGACGCGAAGGACGCGTGCCCGAACGAGTACGGCGTGCCGCCCGACGGCTGCCCGAAGAAGTACAACCTCGTCGTCGTCACCGCGAAGAAGATCGAGCTCAAGCAGACCGTGTTCTTCGACTTCAACAAGGCGACGATCCGCCCGGTGTCGTTCCCGCTGCTCAACGACGTCGCCCAGGCGATGAAGGACAACCCGAAGATCAAGGTCGAGGTCCAGGGCCACACCGACTCGATCGGCAACGACAACTACAACCTCAAGCTCAGCCAGAAGCGTGCCGAGAGCGTGAAGGCCTACCTCGTCAAGCAGGGCGTCGCCGCGGACCGCATGGTTCCGAAGGGATACGGCGAGAACGTGCCGATCGCCGACAACCGGACGAAGGAAGGCCGGGACCAGAACCGGCGAGTCGAGTTCGTCATTACAGAACGCTAGGTTAGGCTCGTAGCGGAAACCGCAGCGCGCCGGGCCGTTTTCTTGTTATGACAACGCCATGAGGGCACGCAGTCTCGTCGCGGCGTCGGTCTTCCTCGCGATCGGGCTCGGACGATCGAGCTGGGCTGATCCCAAGGCCGACATCGAGAAGAAGATCAAGACGGCGATGGAGTCCTACGACATGATGGACTACGACGCCGCGAAGAAGCAGCTGAACC
>JBLMXA010000606.1:0-2593 GCA_050257515.1 Acidobacteriota bacterium
ACGGTGCGCCTTCTCGGTCGTCGTCTCGAACTGGATCTTCGTGTGCGCGATCGTCTGCGCGATCGCGCGCTCCGGCAGCGCGCCGCCCGCGGCCTCGACGACGCGCGCGAGCCGGTCGCGATCGCCGAACAGGTGCAAGAGGCGCGCGCGCGACCGCGCGAGCTTGTCGTCGCCGCGCGGCGGCTTCCAGCCGATGAAGTCGTCGAGCACGGTGCGCACCGCCGGATGGCGCTTGAGCGCGATCACCTGCGCGCTCGCGCCCTCGCTCGTGCGCCTGGGCAGCCCGGGGAACGCCTGGTGCGCGCGCGCGAGCAGCCAGTCGTCGACGACCGCGATCTCGAGCCGGTCGAGCGACCCTCCGCGCCGCTCCGCGCCGCTGCGCGCCCCGGCCAAGCCGGGGCTTTCGATGGCGAGCCGGTCCGCGATCAGCCGGCACAGCCGGCGCAGGCCCTCGGTCGGGACCAGCACGAGCGGCCGGAACCGCCGGCCACGCTCGCGCGCGCGTCGCGCGAGCGAGGCGACCCGGTACAGCGCGACGAGCGTCTTGCCGACGCCGGCCTCGCCGTCGATCACGAGCGACGTGTCGGCCGGGAGGTCGACGGCCCGCTGCTGCTCGGGATCGAGGACCGGCAGGAGCGCGCGATCGGGCTGGGCGCCGGCCGCGGGCGCCGGGCGCGCACGTGGCTCGCGGCGTCCATCGGCGTGCACGATCAGGTCGTCGCCGATCAGCGCGTCGACGCGCCCGTGGCCCGCGATCAGCCAGCGCTCGCGCACGGTGCCCTCGGCCGTGCGCTCGCCGACCTCGATCGCGTACGGCTCGCCGGGCGCGGCGCGGAAGAACGCCTCGGCGAGCGGCGAGGTCCGCCAGTCGAGCAGCGGCGGCTGGGCGTCGGCGTGCATGTGCGGGCCGAGCAGGTACGCGCGGTCGCCGCGCTCGGTCGCGAGCGCGAGGTAGCCCTGCGCCGCCGGCTGAGCGGCGAGCAGCCGCGCCACGTCCTCGGGACGCACCATGCTGCCATCCTGCTCACGGCGCGCGATCGCGCAAGCTGGTATCGCGCGCGGCGAGGCGCTACGATCCTGGTGTATGACGGCGCGCAGCTGCGTTTGACCCGACGTGGAGGTCAAACTTTTGCGCGACGATCGGTCGCATCCTCGCGATCCCTCGACGGTCAAATCATGACGGACGCGCCTCTCCGCTCCCTGTGGCCACGCGAACATGGCGCGTACGCGCAACTCGCGACGCCGCTCGCGGCCGCGCTGATCGCGTGGCCCGGCCTAGGTGGCGCCCTGATCGCGGCCGCCGCCTCGCTCGCGTTCCTCGCGAACGAGCCGCTGCGGGTCGCGCTCGGCCAGCGCGGCGCCAAGCGGCGCGACCAGGAGCGCGCTCGGATCTCGCGCTACCTCGCGATCGAGCTCGGCGGTGCCGCGATCGCGGGCGCCGCCGGCCTCGCGCTCGCGCCGAGCGCCACGCTCGCGATCGCCGCGGCGGCCGCGGTGCCCGCGCTCGCCGCGCTCGTGCTCGCGTGGACCAAGCGCGCGCACTCGCTGATCGGCGAGGTGGTGGTCGCGATCGCGCTCGCGGGCGCTGCGGCCCCGGTCGCGGTCGCCGGCGGCGCGTCGCCGCGCATCGCGCTCGCGTGGTGGCTCGCGTGGGGTCTCGGCTACGCGTGCACCGTGATCGCGGTGCATCGCGTGATCGCGCGCAACCGGGCCGCGGCGAGCGTCGGCGACCGGATCGCGGCGGTCGCGACCGCGGCCGTCGCGATCGCCGGCGGCGTGGTCGCCGTGCGCATCCCGCTCGCGGCGATCTGCGTGCCGCTCGCGCTGATCGCGCTCGCGCTCGTCGTGCGGCCACCGCCGGCCCGCCGGCTGCGCGCGATCGGGGTCGCGCTCGTGGTGGCCTCGGTCGCCTCGGGCGCGCTCGCGATCTATACAGTGACATGATCGTTCGCGGCACCACGCGCGTCCGCTGTCCCGCCTGCGGCACCGAGACCGACTGCGCGCTCGTGCAGACGATCCACACCCGGGACAACCCGGACGACAAGGCGCGGCTGCTCGCCGGCGAGCTCAACGTGCTCGCGTGCGCCTGCGGCAAGCGCACGCCGCTCGGCGCGCACGTGCTGTACTCCGATCCCGACCGCGCGCTGTTCGTGCAGGTCTGCCCGGGCGGCGAGGACGCGGTCGCCGCGGGCGCGGCGGCGTTCGCGGCCTCGGGCGTCACCGGCACGCTGCGGGTCGTGCCATCGCAGAACGCGCTCGTCGAGAAGGTCAAGATCGCCGACGCCGGCCTCGCCGACTGGGCGATCGAGATGATGAAGGTGCTCGTGCTCTCGAGCGCGGCAAGCCCCGGCTCCGCCGGGGCGCGCAGCGACGCGCAGCGTCGCGGAGGATCGATCGGCGAGCTCGATCGGGTGCTGCTGTTCGACTCCGCCGACGGCGAGCTGATCCACTGGATCCTGTTCGACGAGGACTTCCAGGCGGAGCGCGTGTCGAGCGCGCGCGCCGGATACGACCGGCTCGCCGTGCGCGCGCCGCCCGAGGGCGAGCTGCGCATCGATCGCGCGTGGGCGGTGGCGGCGGTGCAGCGGATGCT
>JBLMXA010000607.1:0-11865 GCA_050257515.1 Acidobacteriota bacterium
GTGGCGACGTTCGTCGCGAACGGCGCGATGACCTCGCCGCGCACCGCCTATACCGCGACCCAGCTCGCCACCGGCAAGGTGCTGATCGCCGGCGGCACGAACGGGTCGAGCTTGGCGAGCGCCGAGCTCTACGATCCGTGGACCGGCGCGTTCACGGCGACCGGCAGCATGAGCACGGCGCGCAGCGAGCACACCGCGACCTTGCTGCCGAACGGAAAGGTGCTGATCGCCGGTGGGCTGTCCACCGGCTCGCCGGTGGCGAGCGCCGAGCTCTACGATCCTGCGAGCGGAGCCTTCACGGCCACCGGCGCGATGACGGCGGCACGCAGTGGCCACACCGCCACGCTGTTGCCGACCGGCAAGGTGCTGATCGCCGGCGGGCTCGGCGCGACGAAGGACCTCGCGACGGCCGAGCTCTACGATCCGGCGACCGGCGCGTTCACCGCGACGGCGAGCATGGCGTCGGGCCGCACGAACGCGACGGCGACGCTGCTGGCGGAGACCGGCAAGGTGCTGGTCGCCGGAGGTCTCCACAACAAGACGAGCTATCTCGCCACCGCCGAGCTCTACGATCCGTGGGCGGGCACGTTCACCACCACCGGAAGCATGGCGACCGCGCGCGCGAGCTTCCGTAGCGTGCAGCTGGCGACCGGCAGCGTGCTCGTCGCGGGCGGCGAGACCACGGGCAGCAGCTACCTCGCGAGCGCCGAGCTCTACAACCCGTACACCGGCACGTTCGCGGCGACCGCCAGCATGGCCACCGCGCGCGCGAGCAGCATCGGGAGCTTGCTGCCGAACGGGCGCGCGCTGATCGCCGGTGGCTTCAACGGCAGCGCGGTCGCGGCTGCCGAGCTCTACGATCCGGTGACGAGCACGTTCGTGCCGACCGGAGCGTTGCTCGGCGCGCGAGCAGCGCCGCAAGCGACGCTGCTGCGCGCGACCGGCAAGCTGCTGGTGTGCGGTGGTCAGGCTTCCGGAACGCTCGGCAGCGCCGAGCTGTACGAGTGACCGGTCGCGCCCTCGAGGATCCACGTCTCCATCGAGCCGCGGCCCTTGAGCTCCACCGGCCCCCGCGCGCGCGTCGTGAACTTGCCATCGAGCAGGCGCCGGCAGTCCTCGCTGATCTGGATCGAGCCGGGCACGCCGTGCGACTCGAGGCGGCTCGCGACGTTCACGGTGTCGCCCCACATATCGTAGATGAACTTCCGCCTGCCGATCACGCCGGCGACCACCGGCCCGCTGTGGATCCCGATGCGCACGTTCAGCGGCTCGCCGGTCCGCGTGCTGAACGCGCGCACCACGTCGAGCATCGCCAGCCCCATCTTCGCGACCGCCTCGGCGTGGTCGGGCCGCGGCTCGGGCAAGCCGCCCGCGACCATGTAGCAGTCGCCGATCGTCTTGATCTTCTCGAGCCCGAGCTCGCCGGCGAGATCGTCGAAACGGCAGAACAGCTCGTTGAGCATCTCCACGACCTGCTCCGGCGGCTTGCTCGCCGAGAGCTTGGTGAACCCGACGATGTCGGCGAACAGCACGGTGACGTCCGCGAACCCGTCGGCGATCGTGTCGCCGCTGAGCTTGAGCCGGCTCGCGATCGCCGGCGGCAAGATGTTGAGGAGCAGCTCCTCCGAGCGCTGGTGCGCGAGATCGGCGCGCTCCTCGGCGATCAACGTCGCGCGGCGGGCGTAGTACGCGCACATCGCGAGGGAGGCGAACAGGCCGCCGAGCAAGATCGGCCTGAGGATCGCGAGCCGCTCGGGCGAGATCTCGGGACCGAAACGCGGCAGCCGATCGCCGAGCGCGAGCGCCAGGACCATGTCGATCCCCGCGAGCGCGGACAGCGCGAACATCAGCCGGTTGTGGCGCGGAGGCAGCAGCATGAACGGCAGCACCGTGTGCAGCATGAAGAACGTCGGCAGCCCGAAGCCGCCGCCGGCAGCGAGCACCTGATCGATGACCAGCACGTGGCTGCCGAGCAACAGCCACGTCGTCGCCGCGACGTGGTGGCCGCGGTGGTTCAGCCACAGCGGCGGCACGTAGCCGAGCGCGTACGCGATCTGCAGCAGCGGATACTGCCACGAGCCGGAGACGATCAGCACCGGCGCGAACCCCAGCGTGAACACCACGCCGACCGCCGCGACGATGTTGGTGAGCACGACGTAACGCGCCTCGGACGGCGCCATGCCGGGGTCGCGGCCGATGCGGATCAGCCGTCCGATCGCGCGCTCGATCGCGATCCGCGCGTGGGAGGTCGCGGGCTGGATGCTCTCGGTGCCGGACACGGACGAGGCGAAGGTAACGCAACGCCCGGTCACCTGCGACATGCGAGCGCTCCGACCGAGACGGGCGTCCTGTTCGGCGCCGGGCTCGTCGCGGGCTTCCCGCCGTGACGACCGTCGGGATCCCACGGTTGTCCGATTGCGGGTAGGCTCACCGGTGGTGACCGACATGACGTTGAGCGTCGATCCGACGGTCCTCTACTACATCCGGGCGCAGGGCCTGAGCGTGATCGCGTTCGCGCTGTTCATCGGTCTCGGGTGCGCGATCGTCCCGCTGTTCTCGGGCACCAAGATCGAGACGCGACACCTGCCGTGGCTCGTCGCAGGCGTCGTCGTGTTGGTCGTGTTCACGTATTCCGGCATCCGCACGCTCGCGGTCGCGGCTCCACAGCTGACGCTCGCGGATGACGTGCTCCAGGTCGGCGATCGCAGCGTGCGGCTCGATGCGTCGACCGACATCTCGTACCTCGGCAGCCTCGACGACCTCGCGATCCCCGCCGCGGGCAAGCGCGGCTACGGCGCGATGCCGAGCGCGGTCGACTTTCCGCCGCGGTTCTCCGGCGGGCCGACGATCACGGTCACCGCCGGCGGCAGCTCGGTGTCGCTGCAGCCGCTGCTGTACGGCCCGCCCGCGTACATCGAGTCGGCCCGTGCGGAGGCGACCGCGTTCGTGCAGCGTCTGCTCGCGCACGGCACCGCGGGCAACGCGCGGTCGTGGCTGGCGAGCGCGTTCGCGCCGCAGGCCGGGCAAGCGGCGCCGCCGCCGAGCTTCAAGACGTTCCTGATCGTGTTCATCTGCATCTGCGTGCCGGTGTTCGGCCTGCTCGGCACGGCCGTCGCGATCGGGATCAAGCAGAGGCTGTCGTCGTGATCGCGCGCCCGCCGAGCTGGATCGCGGTCCCGGGCGTCCGCACGCAGACGCTGATCTCCCCCGAGGGCGTCGACGCGGCAGGGATTCGCTACACCGAGCGCGTGCGACCGCTGCGCCGCATCGGTGACATCGTCGGCGGCTGGCTGCACCGCAAGTCGAGGATCGGCGATCCCGTCGTCGGCAAGCCGGAGCGGCTGGAGACCGTCGAAGGCGAACATGCCGCGTTCGTCGTGATCGACGCGGCGTTCGACGGCAAGCCGGTGCAGGCCAGCCTCGGGGTCGTGTTCGGCGACGACTTCTACGCGCTCGTCGAGGGGTTCGCGCTGCGGGCCGACCTGTTCGCGTCGACCGCCGCCAAGGTGCGCGAGCTCACCATCGAGGATCGCCACGCTCTGGGCCAGCGCCGGCGGCGCTACGAGCACGCGTGGCTCCCCGGCTGGCAGCCGATCGTCCGCGGCTTCACGACCGAATGGATCGCACCGTACTATCCGCTGTCGAACGGGCTCGTCGCCACCTATGCGGCCACGCCCGTCGACCCGAACGACGAGGCCGTCGCCGGCGCCCTCGTCGCGCGTGCGATCGAGCGCGGGTTCGCTCCGGAGGCGGGTGCCAGCGTGCAAGAGGTCAAGAATGCGCACGATCTGGTCGGCATCCTCAGCGACGTCGTGGTGTCGCGGCAGGACGCCCACGTGCTGCGCTCGTTCGTGACGCTCTCCGACTCGCGATACCTGTACTCCGCCGAGCTGCTCGCCCGGAGCGAGCGCGACTGGCCGGTGCACAAGGAGCTGTTCACGCAGCTGTGGCAGTCGATCGTGCCGATCCCGCAGCCCCGCGTGTCGGGCAGCGGCGCCCGCCTGTTCGAGTTCTGGGCGGAATAATTTCGTGGGTCCTCCAATAGTTGGGGCCCCATCGAGATCCGCGTTTCCCAGGAAGGTCGCGGGCGGATCTCGCGTATCATGCGGCGACGATGCTGGATCTCGCGAAGTCCGCCTTGCCGTTCTTCGGAATCGCCGCGGGCGGCGCGCGCGGGGTCCGCGCGGCGGACAACCACGATCCGGCCCGTGCTGCGCGCGGGTTCGGCGGCGCCGGACTCGCCCTGACGCGCCTGCTCGCCGGCGGCGCCGGCACCCTCGGACCTGCTGCCGCCGGCGCGGGTGCGGGGCTCGGCATGGCGGCGGGGCTCACCGACAGCGCGAGGGTGCTCGGCCACGCCCCGAGCGCGGGCACCGAGGCCGGCATGACCGGCGTGCTCGGCGTCGGCAACGGCATCCTCGCGGGAGCGCGGCCGGACACCGCGCCGTTCCTCGCCGCCGGCGGGCTCGGCTCGAGCGTGATGGGCATGGCCGCGACCTCGCTCGAGAACAGCGGCCATCACACGCTCGCGTCCGGTGCGGCGATGCTCGGCATGGGCTCGGCCGGTGCGGGCGAAGGCGCCGCGATCGGCGAGGCGATCGCCGGGCCGGGCGGCGCCGCGGTGGGTGCCGGGCTCGGTGCCGGCGCGGGGCTCGTCACGGGCGGCGTGATGGAGATCGCGAGGGACGACAAGCCCGAGGATCGGCTGTTCTCGATCAACAAGGATCACGGCGTGACCGGCGGCGAGGCGATGGGCATCGGCAGCCTCGCGCTCGGCGGCGCCGCCGCTGGTGCCGCGATCGGCAGCATCGTGCCGGCCGTGGGCACCGCGCTCGGCGCCGGCCTCGGCGCGGGTGTCGGCGCCGTCGGCGGCCTGATCTCGTCGCTCTGGGACTAGCGACAACGCGCGGATGCAGATCGAAGCGATCACGCCGCAGACGCTCGCGCCGTACCTGAGCCACCTCGCGCGACAGGTCGGCGAGTCCGGGAACCTCGGCCTGCCGATCTTCAACCCGCTGCCGCGCGCGACCCGGCCGACCGCCGAGGACCTGCGGCCCGAGCGCGAGCGCGGGCTGGCGACGCCGCTCGACGAGCCGCTGTGGCGGCGCATGTGGGGCGCGTGGGACGGCGACGAGGTCGTCGGCGGCAGCGAGCTGCTCGGTGGCGCGTATCCGAGCGAGCTGCACCGCGCGACGTTCAGCCTGGGGCTCGAGCGGCGCGTGTACGGTCGCGGCGTCGCGATGCAGCTCGTCGAGGCGGTGCTCGCGTGGGTCCGCGAGCAGCCGCGCATCGAGTATCTGCAGCTCGACGTGTTCGCGACCAACACGTCCGCGATCCGCCTCTACGAGCGGCTCGGCTTCGAGCGCGCCGGCGTGATCGCGGACCGGTTTCGCGTCGACGGCGAGGTCATCGACGATCTGATCATGACCTATCGAGTCGCGAGGTGACATGGTGGACGCGCGTGCACGAGCGATGCGTGGGCTCGTCGTGTCGCTGCTGCGCGTCCAGCGTGATCTCGACGCGCTGAGCGATGCCGCGGCGGCCCTCGAGGCGGTCGTCGCGCTGCCGCTGTCCGCCGCCGACGAGGCGCTCGTCACCAGCGCGATCGCCTACGCGAGCGCGCGCGCGCTCGGCCGGCCCGGCGTGCGCGAACGTCTGGCGGCGCTCCCGGCGGCGCGCGCACGCGGCGCCGACGACACGCGCGCCGCGGTGGCCGCGCCCGAGCGACCTCGCCACGCGCTCGAGCGGGCGTGCGCGTGGCTCGATCTCCACCTCGACCGGTTTCGCGTCACGGCCGGCGCGCGGGAGCTTCCGTCGATCAAGTCGATCGCAGAGCTCGCACATGCCGGCGAGGTCCTCGCGCGCGCTGTCGATCCACGGCTCGCGGCGCGCGGACGCGCGTGGATCGCGCACGGCTGGGCCGCGCTCGGCGCGGGGGCGGCGATCGCCGCGCGTGTCGAGGCGACCGCGCACGACGCGCTGCTCGCGACCGTGCTGCCGCCGTTCGTGCGCGCCGGCCACCGCTGCGACGCCCTGCTCGCGCTCGTGCGCGCGCAGATCCGGAGCTCGCTGTTCTCGCCAGCGGAGTGGGCGTACCTCGCCCCGGTGCTGCGCAGCCTCGATCTCGCGGTGCCGGCGGCCGGCGTCGCCGCGGAGGCGACCGCGTCGATCCTCGCGACCAGCCCCGCGCCGTGGACGCTCGCGCTGCCGGCGATCTACCAGCTCGCACACGAGGTGTTCTACGCGACGACGTGGGGGCGCGATCCGGGCGCGCTCCCCGCGGCGAGCGCGGCGTACGTGCGGCGCTGGCTGCCGTGCTGGCTCGAGCACTACGAGAGCGCGCGCGATCTCGACGTCGCGGCGGAGCTGCTCGCGGCCGCGATCTGTGCCGGCGCGGCGACGCCCGCGGCCAGCTGGGCCTCGCTCGCCGGCGCGCAGGCCGACGACGGCTCGCTGCCTCCGCCCGCGCATCGCCGCGTCGACTGGGGCGCCGACCACCCCGACGACGAGGCGTTCGCACGCCGGCACCATCCCACGCTCGTCGCGGTGATCGCGTGGGCGATCTGATCCGAGAGTGGGCCGCCGCGCACGGCGTCGACGTCGCGGAGCCAGCGCGCGTCGCCGCAGCCGGCGCCGATCCGCGCGACGATCCGTGCATCGACTTCGGCCGACTCGAGCGCCGCGTGCCGGCCGTGGTGCTCCGCCCGCGCGACACGCCGCAGCTCGCCGCGACGCTGCGGCTGCTCGCCGAGCAGCGCATCCCGTACAAGCTGCGCGGCCGCGCGCACAGCTCGGGCGGCCAGGTGCTGATCGAGGGCGGCGCGGTCGTCGATCTCGGCGGGCTCGATCGCATCGTCGACGACGATCCGGATCGAGAGCTCGTGACCGTGGAGGGCGGTGCGTCGTGGCTGCAGCTCGCCGAGGCGCTCCACGCGCGAGGGCGGCGTCCGCGGCGCGGCCTCATCGATCATCTGCGCACGAGCGTCGCCGGCACGCTGGCGGTCGGCGGCTTCGCGGACGGCAGCCACATCGGCGGCCTGCTCGCCGCGAGCGTCCGCGCGATCACGTTCGTCACCGCGTCCGGCGACATCGAGCGCCTCACCCCGGACGACGAGCTGTTCGCGTACGTGCCGTGCGGCCGCGGCCAGCTCGGCGCGATCGCCGACGTCACGCTCGAGACCGAGCGCCGCGCCCCGCGGCTCGCCGCCCGCTTGCTGCGCTGGTATGGCATCGCCGAGCTCGTTCGCGACGCGATGGCGATCGCCGCCGGCCGGCTCTACGACTACATGCGCGTGCGGGCGGTGTGGGACCCGGGCGGGCGGCAGCCTCGTTTCGATGCGACGGCCGGCACGTTCTGCGACGAGCTGCCGCGCCGCGATCCCGCGCTCGCTGCGATCGCGCCGTCGCTCGCGTCGAACCTCGAGCTCGTCGATCTGCTCGGGGAGCTGCGTCGCGATTCGCTCGAGGCCTGGGACTGGTCGACCGCCGCGCTCGAGATCGTGTGGCCGGTCCCCGACGTCGTCGAGCTGTGGCCCGAGATCAACGCGCGCATCGTGGCCTCGGGGGTGCTCGCGCACGTGCGCCGCGGCGTGGGCATGCTCGTCGTCCCGTCGCTGCCGCGCCTGCCGCTCGCGCCGCTACCGGCCTCGCCCGCGGGTCTCGTGCTCGCGCTGCGGCCGCGCGCGAGCCGAGCCGAGGCCCTCGCGCTCGTGCCCGCGCTGCGCGAGCTCGCGACGTGGGGGCTCGCGCGCGGCGCGAAGCTGTATCTGATGGGTGTCGAGCAGCTCGCTGCCGACCAGCTCGCGCTGCAGTGGGGCGCGGCGCTGCCACGGCTGCGCGCGCTCAAGGTGGAGCTCGATCCGCACGGCGTCTGCAATCCAGGCCTGCTCTAGCGCTATGCTCGCCGCGTGAAGTTGCGATTCGAGCTCGCCGCACCCTGGGCCTGCGAGACCCGCGAAGAGCTCGTGATCTGGCGACGCCCCGACTGGAGCGGGCGCATCGAGGTCGATCCGCTCGGCGAGCTGCCGGGCGATCGCAAGGACTGGGGCGTGCGCGTGCTGAGTCGCGGCCTGCCGCCCGGCGGCGACGTCCAGCAGACCGACCTCGTCAACTCGGTCAATCACCGCGGCTGGCCGCTGACGATGGTCACCACGACCGTGCTCGATGCCGCGCGCCAGCCGGTCGAGACCCGGTTCACGATGTTCTACGAGATGCTGTACTTCGGCACGACGATCGCCGCGATCGTCGATCGGTCCGGCGTCGAGCGGTGGGAAGCCGAGCTCCGCGCGCCGCTCATCGAGGCGATGCTCGGCGTCGAGCCGTCGTTCGAGAGCGCGGAGGTCGCGAGCATCGGCGAGCTGTGGGACATGACGCCTCGCGCGTGATGGTCACCGGCGCGCCGCTGACGCAGCCTCCGACGTGGTCGCGTCCGCCGAGGCCCGATGCGCGGTGGCGAGGCGATCGTGGAACGCGGCGGCCCACCGGTCGGGCGTCCTGCCGGCGACCACCGCCGCGAGCCGAGCGTGACGCCGCCGGCGTTCCTCGAGGTCCATGCGGAGCGCGCGATCGAGATCGCCGGCGAGCCCGTCGGGATGATACGGGTTCGTGATCACGGCGTCTTCGAGCTCCGCCGCCGCGCCGGCGAACCGCGACAGCACGAGCACGCCCGGCGACTCGGGATCCTGCGAGGCGACGAACTCCTTCGCGACGAGATTCAGCCCGTCGCGAAGCGGCGTGACCAGCGCCACCGCAGCGGCGCGGTACAGCTGCGCCAGCACGCCACGTTCGTACGAGCGATACAGGTAACGAACGGGCACCCAGTCGGCCTCGCCGAAGCGGCCGTTGATGCGACCGACCAGGTTCTCGACGCGATGGCGCAGCTCGGCGTACTCCGGGACGTCGGCGCGCGACGGCACGGAGATCTGCACGAACGAGACCTGGCCGCGCCACTCGGGGCGGCGCTCGAGCAGGCGCTCGAAGCCGAGCAGCCGCTCGGGGATGCCCTTCGAGTAGTCGAGGCGGTCGACGCCGAGGATCATGCGGCGACTCTGCAGCAGCCTGCGGAGCCCGGCGATGTCCTGGGCCTCGTCGGTGCCGTCGGGCACGAACCCGCTCGGATCGATCCCGATCGGCAACACGGCGATCTCGGGCAGCGGCCGGTCGGGGACGAGCTCGCGGGCACAGCTCCGGAAGTTCGCGGCCCAGTGCTCGGTGTGAAATCCGATCAGATCGAGATCGAGCATCGCCTCGATCAGCTCGGTCGCCCACGGCAGCGTCTCGAACAGGTCGAGCGCGGGAAACGGCACGTGCAGGAACAGCCCGACCGGGCCGCGAAAGCCCCGCTGGCGCAGCCCGCGGCCGGCGAGGAGCAAGTGGTAGTCGTGCAGCCACACCGCTCCGTCGGCGGCCGCCAGCTCGGCCGCGTGGCTTGCATAGTCCGCGTTCGCGTCGACGTACGCGAGCCAGTCGTCGTCGCTGTAGCTGACCCGGCCCGGGAAGCCGTGAAACAGCGGCCACAGCGCGCGGTTGCAGAACCCGCCGTAGAACCGCTCTCGCCACGTCGGCGCGAGATCGAACGACGCTCGCACCGGCCGCATCGTGTCGTCGATCGCGAGCCGACGCTCGCCCGCGCTCTCGCCGCCGCTCCAGCCGAGCCAGATGCCGTCGTGCGCCTGCAGTGCGGGCTCGAGCGCCGACACGAGACCTCCGACGTTGCGCTCGCGCCGGGCCACGCCTCCGGGGATCCGGTTCGACACCACCACCAGCCGCGAGCGCACCGGTGCCGAGATCGAGCTCCGGAACCGCAGGTGTGGGAACGGCTTCGTCGCGCCATTCGTGCGTGCGTCGACGAACCACGACAGGAACGCGCGCACGGCGGCTGGATCGTCGAACGAACACGCCGCCTGCAATGGACGCGCGCCGACCGCGATCGCAAGATCGCCCGGGCGCAGCGCGCGGAACATGTCATCGTCAGTCACGTCATCGCCGATCGCGATCATCCGCGCGCCGGGAAACGCGACGCGCATCGCCTCGACCGCGAGCCCCTTGTGCGATCCACAGCGCCGGATCTCGAGCAACTCGACCCCGGGAAGTCGCTCGAACGCCGGCTGCGTCTCGAGCCACTCGTCGCAGACGAGCTCGAGGGCGCGGATCAACGGCTCCTTGAGCGCGTCGGGCACGAGACGCCAGTGCAAGCACAGCGACTGCGCCTTGCGCTCGAGTCGTACGCCCGGCAGCGCCTCGAACGCCGCGAGCGCCGTCACCAGCGCGTCGAGCTCGGGGCTCGCCGCCGGCCCGACCCAGCTACCGTCGGGTTCGCGGCGGCACGTGCCGTGCTCGGCGATCCATCTCGCGTGGGGGACCAGCTCGGCGAACGGAGCCAGCGCCGCGCGCGAGCGCCCGGAGACGATCGCGATGTCGACGTCGGCTCGATCGAGCGCCTCGAGCAGCGCGATCGCCTCGGCATCGAGCGTGGCCGCCTCGGGAGTCGGCGCGAACGGGATCAGGGTCCCGTCGAGATCGAGCAGCAGCACGACCACCGGGGTGGCCGCCAGCTCCTCGCACGTTGCCTGTTGCTCACCGCGGGCGAGCTTCAACTTCATCATGAAACCTCTCGATGAAGCTGGCGGCCCGACCAGCCCGAAACCTGCGACCTTGCGGGATCGCACCCTTGATCGTTTTACTTTGTGTTCAAACTGTATCCGATTAGCAGCACTCGCGCAACCAAGGATACTGCAAGAATCACACATGGCGCACATCCGATGGCGATCCAGCGCGTAACCCACGACATCCAGGACTGGCTGCTCGCGCGGTTCGGCGGGGCCGCCGAGCAGCGAACCCCGATCGTGCGCGCGATGCTCCAGCCGCGCAGCGGCGACGCCGCCGGGTACTGGCTCCAGCTCGTGATCTCGACGATCCTCGCGACGCTCGGCCTCGCGCTCGACAGCACCGCGGTCGTGATCGGCGCGATGCTGATCGCGCCGCTGATGCGGCCGCTCGTCGAGCTCGCGATGGGGCTGGCGACCGGATCCGCCGCGCTAGTCTTGCGCGCGCTCGCGCGCACGGTCGCCAGCCTCGCGTGCGTGATCGCGATCGCCATCGCGATCACGTGGTTGCTGCCGTTCCACGAGATCACGCGCGAGCTCGAGGCGAGGACGGCCCCCAACCTGCTCGATCTCGTGATCGCCGGTGGCTGCGCGCTCGCCGCGGCATACGCGACGCTGCGAGCGGACGCCGACATCGCGACCACCGCGGCCGGCACGAGCGTCGGCATCTCGCTGGTGCCGCCGCTGTGCGCGACCGGCTACGGCCTCGGGATCGCCGATCACGTGGTCTCGCGCGGCGCGGTCCTGCTGTTCACCGCCAACCTCAGCGGGATCCTCGTCATCGCGACCGCGCTGTTCGTGGTCGTCGGCTTCGGCCAGGTCGACGTCCGCCACGAAGAGCTCTCGTTCGACGACGGCGAGCGTCGCGCGCTCGCCCTGCGCGTCGGACGGGGCTGGTCCCGCGCGATCGGGAGCCGGCTGGGCCCGGTGGCACGCCTCGTCCCGCCGCTCGTGCTGCTCGCGCTGGTGTCGTTGCCGCTCGCGCGCGCGCTCCGCGAGATCGCGCATCGCAACGAGGTCCGCACGGCCGTCGAGCAGCTGCTCGAGGGCGATCAGAAGCGCGTCGTCGAGTACAGCCTGGTGCAGCGCGCCGAGCGCGTCGAGCTGCGCGTGTTCGTGGTCGGCGATCCGGACTCGGCCAGCCGGCTGCGCGACGAGCTGCGCAGCGGGCTCGCGGCCGCCGGGATCGCGGCGCCGCAGATCGCGGTGTACGCGGTGCCGGAGGCGGCGTCGCTGTCGGCGCTGGCGCGGCGGGTCGACG
>JBLMXA010000608.1:0-2915 GCA_050257515.1 Acidobacteriota bacterium
CGGACCTCGACGCCGGGCAGCCGCGCCTTCGCTTGCACGACGAGCGCCGCGCGATCGCGGCCCTGATCCTCGAGCACGAGGATCGGCTGCTTCGAATCGCGCTTCTTGCCGATCGCGACGCGCTCGTCGATCTTCGCGAGCTCGTCGGCCGCTACGGGCTCGAGGCGGCGTGGGAGAACTACCTGCGCGGCAAGCGGGGCGTCGAGCGGTTCGCGGTCGACGCGCGCGGCCAGCGGCTCGACGACGCGACCACCGCGTCGCTGATCCAGCAGGAACGCGTGATCGATCCGGTGCCCGGCGCGAACCTCGTGCTGACGATCGATGCCGACCTCCAGCGCATGGCGGAGAAGGCCGTCGCGCACACCGCGGCGGCGGCGGTCGTCGTCGTCGATCCGAAGACCGGCAAGATCCTCGCGATGGTCAGCAAGCCGTCGTTCGATCCGAACGTGATGACCGGCCACCTGACGCAGGCCGAGTACACGCTCCTGACGAGCGACCCGCGCAAGCCGTTCATCGACAAGGCGCTGCGCGCGACCTATCCGCCGGGCTCGATCTTCAAGTTCGCGACCGCGCTCGCCGCGCTCGAGGATGGCCAGGCCGCCGAGGACGAGCCGATCTTCTGCAACGGCGAGTACAACCTCAACGGCACGCACTTCCGCTGCCACGGCACGCACGAGAAGATCAACCTGCTGCAGGCGATCCAGCACTCGTGCGACGTCTACTTCTGGCACCTCGCCGAGCGCGTCGGCCTCGATCGGATCGCCGAGGTCGCGCGCGAGTACGGCCTCGGCTCGCCGACGAACCTCGGCATCAACGGCGACTCGGCGGGCCGCATGCCGACGAAGGAGTGGTACGAGCAGAAGGGCCGGTACAAGCCGGGCTACGCGACCAACGCGGCGATCGGCCAGGGCGACGTCGAGGTCACCGTGCTGCAGATGGCGATGGCGTACGCGGCGCTCGCGAACAAGGGCACGCTGTTCGTGCCGCAGGTCGTCGAGCGGGTCGAGACGAACGACGGCCGGCCGATCGCGACGTTCGAGCCGAAGGTCGCGCACATGGTGAAGACGCCGGTGCTCGCGCTCGATACGTGGCGGCGCGGCATGTACAAGGTGACGAACGAGCTCGGCGGCACCGCGTACGAGCACGGCCACATCGAGGGCGTGACGGTGATGGGCAAGACCGGCACCGCCGAGGTCAAGAAGCACCACAAGGAAGACAGCGAGCGCGATCTCGAGAAGTGGAACCCGAACGCCGCGCACGCGTGGTTCGCGGGCTGGGCGCCGGCCGAGGATCCCGAGCTCGCGATCGTCGTGCTCGTCGAGCACGGCGGCGGCGGCGGCCAGGTCGCGTGGCCGATCGCCAAGCAGGTGATCGAGGGCTACTTCACGAAGATCCACCCGATGCCGTTCAAGGACATGCCCGCGGTCAAGCGGCCGCCGAGGGTCCCGCAGTGAGGGGCACCGGCATGCTGCTGCCGCGCGCGACGATCGGCGTGTCGCGCTGGCGGCGGTTCCGCGCCGCGGTCGACTGGCCGCTGATCGTCACGATCGTGATGCTGTGCACGATCGGCATGCTGAACCTGTACTCGGCGACGCACTCGGTCAACCACGCGAAGTTCGACAAGCAGGTGCAGTGGATGATCGTCGGCGCGATCGGCTTCGTCGTCGCGACGGTGATCGACTACCGCACGCTCGTGCGGCTCGCGTGGATCGGCCTCGGCGGCGCGGTCGTGCTGCTGCTCGTCGCGCGGCTGTTCGGCCATCCCGATCCGTCGAACCACGGCTACACGTATCGCTGGCTCAACGTCGCCGGCATGGGCATCCAGCCGAGCGAGCTCGCGACGCTGATGGTGATCCCGGTGCTCGCGCGGCTGTTCCGCGACGCCGAGCCCGCGAGCTACGCGCCCGCGTACTTCGCACCGCGCCTCGCGGTGCTGCTCGTGCCGATCGGCCTCATCGCCGTGCAGCCCGACCTCGGCACCGCCGTGCTGCTGACGCTGATCGTGCTCACGGTCGGCTTCCTCGCGATGCCGATCGTGTGGCCGATGGTCTACACGACGGCGGGCCTGCTGCTCGCGATCCCGATCCTGTGGGAGAAGCTGCACACCTACCAGAAGGATCGCCTGCTCAGCTTCATCGACTGCAACGTCGCGCCCACCAAGACGTGCTGGCACACGATGCAGTCGATCTACGCGGTCGGCAGCGGCAAGATCTGGGGCAAGGGCTTCCTCGACGGCACGCAGAACCGGTTCGGCTACGTGCCGGAGAACCTCACCGACTTCCCGTTCGCGCGGTGGGCCGAGGAGTGGGGCTTCGCCGGCTCGATCGCGCTGCTCGCGATCTTCGGGTTCTTGCTGCTGTGGACGCTCAACGTCGCGCTGTCCGCGCGCGATCGCATGGGCTCGGTGATCTGCGTCGGCGTCGCGGCGATGACGTTCTGGCACGTCGTCGTCAACATCGCGATGGTGCTCGGCCTCGCGCCGGTCGTCGGCGTCACGCTGCCGTTCATCTCCTACGGCGGCAGCTCGCTCGTGACGTTCTTCCTCGCGATGGGCCTCGTCGCGAACGTGTCGCTACGCAAGCACGGCTACTGACCTCGGTGCGCGCGCGATCGCGCTGGCTGCTGTAGTCTCTCGACCATGATGAGGATCGCGGTGCACGTCTCGGGCGGATGGCAGCGTCGCGGCCCCGACCTCGTGCGCGGCGAGATCGTCGTGCATGAAATGTCGGGCCGCTGGAGCGCCGCTTCGGGGTCGAGCTTCGCCACGCGTGCCGGTTGGATCCTCGAACGGTACGAGACGTGCGAGGCGAGTGCTGTGGCTCTTGCCGCTACGCTCGTGATCGACGACGAGGCCGCGACCTTGGTCGCTCGCTGTCCGGTCGAGGTTCTCGACGAAGCGCGCGCCGCGTTCGGCG
>JBLMXA010000609.1:0-2906 GCA_050257515.1 Acidobacteriota bacterium
ATCGCCGCCAGCGAGAAGACCTGGAAGCCGCCGGAGTCGGTGAGGATCGGCCGGTCCCACTGCGCGAACTGGTGAAGCCCGCCGACGTGGCTCATGACCTCGAGACCAGGACGCAGGTAGAGGTGATAGGTGTTGCCGAGGATGATTTTGGCGTCGATGTAGCCGGCCGGCGGGGCGGCGCGCAGCTCGTCGGCGGTCATGCCCTTGACCGTGCCGGCCGTACCGACGGGCATGAACACCGGGGTCTCGATGTCGCCGCGCGGCGTGTGGAGGATGCCGGCGCGCGCGTGGCCGAGCGTCGCGAGCAGCTCGAAGCTGAAGCCCTTGGTTGGCAGATCGACGATCATGGAGTCTCGGCGCGGTGCACCAGCATCGCGTCACCGTAGCTGAAGAACCGGTAGCGCTGGGCGACCGCGTGCCGGTACGCGGCGAGGACGCGCTCGGTGCCCGCGAACGCGCACACCAGCATCAAGAGCGTCGACTCGGGGAGGTGGAAGTTCGTGATCAGGTGCTGCACGAGGAACTGGTGTCCGGATCCCGGATAGATGAAGAGGTCGGTGGTCGCAGACCCGGCGACGCCGCGCGATGCCTCGAGTGCGCGCAGCGCAGTGGTGCCGAGAGCCACGATCGGCCGCCCACTCGCGACCAGCCGCGCGGTCTCCTCGGGGATCGTGTAGCGCTCGCGGTGCATGTGGTGCTGGCGGATATCGTCGGTGCGGATCGGCTCGAACGTGCCGTAGCCGACGTGCAGCGTCAGCGGCGCGATCGCGATGCCGCGCGCGGTGAGCCGCTCGACGATCGCGGGCGTGACGTGGAGCCCGGCGGTCGGCGCGGCGACCGCGCCGGGGACGCGCGCGAACATCGTCTGGTAGCGCTCGCGATCGCTCGCGCGATCGGGGCGATGGACGTAGCGCGGCAGCGGCATGTGGCCGATCCGCTCGAGCAGCGCGAGCGCGTCGCCGGGCACCGACACGACGACCGAGCCCTCCTCGCCCTCTCGTGCGGTGACGAGCTCGAGCGTCGCGCCGTCGACCTCGACCTGCTGGCCGGCGCGCAGCGGCCGGCGGGCGCGCGCGAGGCAGCGCCACGCGGTCGGCCCGTGATCGGGCGAGGGCTCGAGGAACAGCAGCTCGACGTGGCCGCCGCTCGCCTTGTGGCCGAGCACGCGCGCCGGGATCACGCGGGTGTCGTTGACGACGAGCACGGCGTCGGCCGGGAGCAGCTCGACGAGGTCGGGGAAGCGATGATCGGCGAGCGTGCCGTCGGCGCGCACGTGGAGCAGGCGCGAGGCGTCGCGCTCGGGCGCGGGCTCCTGCGCGATCAGCTCGGGCGGCAGGTCGAACGTGTAATCGGTCGGCGCGAACACGGATCGGCGGGCTGTATACCGTGCAATCGACGGCGCCGGGGCGTGTCTGCGCTATGGTCTTGCCCATGCGCATCGCCGCCGCTCTCGGGGTCGTCGCCGCGCTCGCCGGCACCGCCGCCGCCGCGCCGTGGCGGCTCGACACCGATGTCGACGGGCCGCTCCGGCTCGAGCTCGACGCGCGCGGCAACCTGCGCATCGACAAGGGCACGCAGACCGCGACGGTGTCGATCGCGCACGCGGTGACGCGCGCGACCCTGTCGGCCGCGCGGGTCAAGAACGTGCCGACGATCGTCGCCGACGTCGACAGCGGCAGCGAGGAGGAGGCGGTGGTGCTGCAGCCCGACGGCCGCACCTGGAAGCAGGTGCTGCGCACGCAGGTCGGCGGCGTCGGCGCCGACCGCGAGCACACGATCGAGGTCGACGCGACGCCGATCGGCATCTTCCGCTACCAGGGCCGCGCCGGCTATCGCCGCTGCGACGGCAAGCCGGCGTACCTGCTCGCCGAGGGCTACGACGGCGCGAAGTTCCGCCGGCTCGCGCGCATCCCGACCGGGGTCCCCGACGACGCGCCGGTCGTCACCGCGCGGCCCGACGGCCAGCCCGCCGCGACGCCGGTCATCTACCAGGCGCGCGTCGCGTCGCACCAGCACGGCGCGGGCGACGACGTCGGCGCGCTCGCGATCCCGAGCGAGCTCGACGACGGCAAGCCGACGACGTTCTGGAGCGAGGACTTCGCGGCGAGCGGCGGCGAGGGCCAGTTCTTCACGTTCGAGGCGCGCGTCGGCAAGGCGAGCGCGGCGCAGCTGCGCGTCGTGCCCGGCAACCCGACGAGCGCGCGCACGCTGCACGCGTTCAACCGGCCGCGCCGGCTCGGCGTCGTGTGGGCGACCGGCGCGGTGCACGTCGATCTGCCGGACGCGGCGAACGACTCGCTCGGGACGGCGTACGTCGCCGACCTGCCGGGGCCGATCGGCGGCTGCGTCACGGTCGTGCTCGAGTCCGTGTACGCGGGCGCGAGCAACACGACCGCGATCGGCGAGCTCGAGGTGTTCGCCGAGGGCGAGCGCGCCGGCGGCGGCGACGCGATGCTCGCGACGGTGATCGCGGTGGGCGGCGACGGCGAGCGCGCGGCGGCGCAGGAGCTCGCACGCCACGGCGCCGCCGGAGTGGCCGCGCTCGACGGCGAGCTCGCGAAGGCGCCCGACGATGCGGCGCGCCGCCGCCTCGTGCGCGCGCTGCTCGCGATCAAGGATGCCACGGCCGGGCCGGTGCTCGCGCGCGTGGTGACGCAAGGCGGGCTGCACGACAGAGATCTCGACGACGCGATCGCCGCGCTCGGCGAGCTGCGCCAGGGCCCGACGCTGCACGACGTCGCGACGAACGAGTCGCTGCCGGTGTCCGCGCGCGTCGCCGCGGTCCAGGCGCTCGCGAAGATCGATCCGAAGCTCGTCGTCGAGCTCGCCGGCGGCGGCACCCGCGTGCTGCGGCACGCGGTGATCGAGGCGCTGTCGCTGCTGCCCGTCGCGACGCTCGTGCCGGC
>JBLMXA010000610.1:0-7246 GCA_050257515.1 Acidobacteriota bacterium
AACGCGTTGTCGCAATTAAACAGCGCCCGATGGCCCGCGCTCCAGCGCATCGCGATCGATCTGACCGAGAGCCTCGGCGCGACCGATCGCTATCAGCGCCTGCTCGAGGTCGTGCGGTCGGCGATCCCGTGCGACGCGACCGCGCTGCTCACGCTGCGCGACGGCGAGCTCGTGCCGGTCGCCACGCGCGGGCTGTCCGCGCAGGTGCTCGGGATGCGGTTCGCACCTGCCGACCACCCGCGGCTGCACGCGATCCTGCAGAGCGCACGGCCGGTGCGGTTCCCGGCGAACACGACGCTGCCCGATCCGTTCGACGGCCTGGTCGAGGGCGCGCCCGACGCGCTGTCGCACGTCCACGACTGTCTCGGCTGCCCGCTGCTGGCCGAGGGCAAGGTCGTCGGCGTGCTGACCGCCGACGCGCTCGCCACCAACGCGTTCGACGGTCTCGGCGAGGAGTTCCTCGTCGCGCTCGGCGCGCTCGCGGGCGCCGCGCTCCACACCGCGCGCCTGATCGAGACCGTCGAGACGCTCGCCGAGCAGCGCGGGCTCGTCGTCAAGGAGCTCACGAAGAGCCCGGCCGGCTCCGACGGCATGCAGATGCTGGGCACGAGTCCCGCGATCGAGCGCGTGCGGCGCGAGATCGATGCGGTCGCCGCGACCGAGTTCCCCGTGCTGATCACCGGCGAGACCGGCGTCGGCAAGGAGCTCGCCGCGCGCGCGGTCCACGCGACCTCGCGCCGCCGCGACGCGCCGTTCATCCAGGTCAACTGCGCGGCGCTGCCCGAGGGCGTGATCGAGAGCGAGCTGTTCGGCCACGTGCGCGGCGCGTTCACCGGCGCCGTCGCGAACCGGCCCGGCAAGTTCGAGCTCGCCGATGGCGGCACGCTGTTCCTCGACCAGATCGGCGAGTTGCCGCTCGCGGCGCAGGCCAAGCTGCTGCGCGTCCTCCAGGACGGCGAGGTCCAGCGCGTCGGCGCCGATCGGTCGCTGCACGTCGACGTGCGCATCGTCGCCGCGACGAACCGCGACCTCGCACACGAGGTCGAGCGCGGCCGGTTCCGCGCCGATCTCTACCACCGGCTCGCGGTGTTCCCGCTGACGATCCCGCCGCTGCGCGAGCGCCGCAGCGACATCGCGATCCTCGCCGGGTTCTTCCTCGATCGGTATCGCGCGCAGCTCGGGCTTCCGCAGGTGACGCTGTCGCCGGCGGCGGCCGCCGCGCTCGAGCAGAACGAGTGGCCGGGCAACGTCCGCGAGCTCGATCACGTGGTCGCGCGTGCGGTGCTGCGCGCGCAGCTGCGCACCCCGGCCGGACGTGTGATCCGGATCGACGCGAGCGAGCTCGATACCGCGCCCCGCGCGCAGGCGCCGAAACCGGACGACACCGGCGACTCGCTCGCCGGCAACGTCGCGCGCGGCCAGCTCCCGCTGCGCGAGGCGATCGACGAGCTCAAGCGTGCCGCGATCGCGCGAACCCTCGATGAGACCGGCGGCAACTGGGCCGAGGCCGCGCGCCGGCTCGGCATGAACCGCGGCAACCTGCACCACATGGCGCGCCGGCTACGGATCCGCCGAAAAATGGACTCGCGCTGACGCCGCGATCATCGTGGGCCCCATGAAGACCACGCGCCGCCGTCGGTTCCCGCGCAAGCTGATCCTCCCGCTCCTCGCGCTCGGCATGATGATCGCGGTGATGGGCTACGACGCGTCGCAGCGCGCGCCCTATCGCCCGCACACCACCGGGTCGCTGGCGCGCTGACGGCGCGGTCACCGGCACGCGCACGCGACACGTGTCGTCGTGTCGGGCACCACGACGACGTCGGCAGACCCGCACGCGGGCTGCGGTACGAAGCCGGGGTTCGCGGCGGCGAGCTGCGCCACATCGAACGCGGAGAACGCGGGGAAGGCGCCCCCCACCTGCACCGCCTCGGTCGGAATCGAATTGATCCCCATCACGGCCAGCGCCTCGGTGTTCCGGTCGCTCGCGCTCACGTTGGGAATGTTGAGCGCGTGGCCGAGCTCGTGCTCGGCGACGGTGAACAACAGCACGTCGTCCGCGTAGTGGAACTGCTTCGCCGCGTTGAGCTGCTGCATGTCGCGCACGGGGCAGATCGAGTCGTGCGCGGGCTCACCCGGCAAGTAGCGGCCCCACGCCCCCCAGCACGCGAGCGCGTCGAAGTCGAACACGACGACCTGCGAAGTCGATGGCTCGTCGACGACCTCCAGCGCGATGCCGAAGCGCAGCGTCCAGCACGCCGCCGCTGCGGCGAGCTGCGCGCGCGCGTCGGCGGTCCACGACGGGGCGACGAGCTCGATCGGCTCGGTCACGTCCATGTCCTGGCACGCGGCGAGGACGAGCAGGTAGCCCGCGGCACGCATCACCACGACCACCCCGCGCCGGCGCGCGCTCCGAGCGTGAGCTGCCAGGTCGACGAGCGGTAGAGATCGATCGCGAGCGGCTCGACGCGCAGATCGATCCGCGCCGCCACCGGGATGACGAGCTCCGCCACGGGCTCCAGCGCCGTCGCGTGCACGTAGGCGAACGTGAAGTCGAGGCCGGCCCGGCCCGCACGCCAGCCGAGCACGAGATCGAAGCGGGCAGACGGATGCAGCCGGCCGGCGAGCTCGATCAGGTACGAGTGGATCGTCGCGCCCGATGGCAGCTCGGACGTCCACGATGGTGCGCGCGCGAGGCCGAGCACGCCGCCCGCGATCCAGCGCCCGCGCCACTGCGCGTAGACGGCGAGCTCGCCGCGCGCGAACAGATCCGCGTCGGCCAGCGGCGCCAGCTCGGCGCCCGCGTTCGCCGCAGCCGACCAGGTCACCGCGGGCTCTGCAGCGGCTCCGCGCGCGCCGCAGCAGGCCAGCGCGGCGATCCGGAGCAGGGATCCGGCCTTCCGATGGCGCCGTCGCTGCGCTGCTGTCGCCCTCATCTCTGCCATAGTACGCGCGACATGATGGATCGCGCTCACCTGACCGCCCTCGCGCTCGCCGCCGTCGTCGCCTGCGCGCCCGCCGCAGCTCCGCACGGGACCGCGCCACCGCCGCCGTCACCGTCGCAGTCGTGGGTGCAGCGCAGCAACGCGCTCGCGCAGCCGCTGCTCGACACGTTCGCGAGGTACCAGCCCGAGATCGCGAGCAAGTTCGGCGTGACGACCGTCGACGATCAGGTGGTCGATCTGAAGCCGGGCTACAAGGAGCGCTCGCGCGCCGACCTGCAGAAGGTGATCGACACCATGCAGGGCGAGCTCGCGAAGGAGACCGATCCGGCGGTCCGCCAGGACCTGCAGATCATGATCGACACCGCCCACCGCGCGATCGCGCAGACCGAGCTCGAGGAGAAGCTCATGGTCCCGTACATCGACCTGCCGCGGACCGTGTTCTTCGGCATGCGCAGCCTGCTCGACGATCAGGTCACACCCGAGCGGCGGACCAAGGCGATCGTGCGGCTGCGCCGCTACGCGGGCGACGAGCCGGGGTGGCAGCCGGTGACCGCGCTCGCCGAGGCCTACACGCGCGAGCAGCTGAAGAACCCTGCCCTGCTCGGGCCGTTCGTCGGCGAGATCCAGAAGAACCTCGGGCAGGATCAGTACTTCATCGACGGCGTCGAGAAGCTGCTCGCGAAGTACCACGTCGCCGGCTACGAGCCGGTGTTCGCGAAGCTGAAGTCGCAGCTCGTCGAGTACAACGCGTTCATCCAGAAGGAGGTGCTGCCCCGCGCGCGCGCCGACTTCCGCCTGCCGCCGCCGCTCTACGCACTCGCCCTGCAGGACGCGGGCATCGACGTCCCGCCCGGCCGCCTGATCGCGCTCGGCCACGCCGCATTCGACGAGACGCAGAAGGCGATGCAGGAGCTCGCGCCGAAGGTCGCGAAGGCCAGGGGCCTGTCGGTCACCGATTACCGCGACGTGATCCGCGCGCTCAAGAAGGAGCAGGTGCAGGGCGACGCGATCATGGCGCTCTACAAGACGCGGATCGCGTCGATCGAGCGGATCATCCGCGACCATCACCTCGTCACGCTGCCCCAGCGGCCGATGATCTTCCGGTTCGCCACCGCCGCCGAGAGCGCGGCCACGCCGGCGCCGCACATGGACATCCCGCAGCTGCTCGGCAACACCGGCCAGAAGGGCTCGTTCGTGCTGCCGCTCGAGATCCCCGCGGCGCCCGGCCAGAAGGGCGACCAGAAGTTCGACGACTTCACGTTCGATGCCGCGTCGTGGACGCTGACCGCGCACGAGGGCCGGCCGGGTCACGAGCTGCAGTTCGACACGATGGTCGAGCACGGCGTGTCGACGGCGCGCGCGCTGTTCGCGCTCAACAGCACGAACGCCGAGGGCTGGGGGCTGTACTCGGAGTGGCTGCTCTATCCGTACATGCCCGACGACGGCAAGCTGATCTCGCTCCAGCACCGGCTGCTGCGCTCGGCGCGCGCGTTCCTCGATCCCGAGCTGCAGGCGGGCAAGGTCACGCCCGAGCGCGCGGGCCAGATCCTGCGCGACGACGTCGTGCTGTCGCCCGCGCTCGCGAACGAGGAGGTCGAGCGCTACACGTTCTGGGCCCCCGGCCAGGCGCCGTCGTACTACTACGGCTTCACCCAGCTGCTGTCGATCCGCCAGGAAGCCGAGCACGCACTCGGCGGCAAGCTCGACCTCGAGAAGTTCCACGACTTCATCCTCGACCAGGGCCTGGTGCCGCCGCCGCTGCTGCGCAAGGCGGTCGAGGAACAGTTCATCCCCGCGCAGCGCTAGCTGGGATACCATCGGCGGTCGGGGATGACCGTCGCGCAACCGTACGATCGGCTGCTGGGTCGTTCGCTCGGCGAGTTCGTGCTGCGCGAGCGCATCGGCGAGGGCGGCTTCGGCGCGGTGTACCGCGCGAGCCAGCCTGCGCTCGATCGCGAGGCCGTCGTCAAGGTGCTCCACGCGCGCCTGCACGCGTCGAAGGGGGCGATCGAGCGCTTCCTGCGCGAGGCGAAGCTCGCGAGCAAGCTCGATCATCCGTACGCCGCGCACATCTACGCGTTCGGCGCCGAGCCCGACGGCGAGCTGTGGATCGCGATGGAGCTCGTGCGCGGCACGCCGCTCGACAAGCTGCTCAAGATCCAGGGGCCGCTGCCGCTCGAGCGGTTCGTGCCGCTGCTCGATCGCATCTGCGAGGTGGTCCACACCGCGCACGAACAGGGCATCGTGCACCGCGATCTCAAGCCCGCCAACGTCATGGTGCTCGCGCGCGCCGGTCGCCTGCTGCCGAAGCTGCTCGACTTCGGCATCGCGAAGGGCCTCGCGGATACCGGCGAGGTCGCGGCCGCGGACGGTGGCCTGTCCGCGAGCGCCGGGGACGAGGCACCGCTCGACCTCGCGGCGACACAGCAGACGATCTCGGATCTCACGCAGCGCGGCGCGATCGTCGGCTCGCCGCCGTACATGGCCCCCGAGCAGTGGATCGATGCCGGCCACGTCGACGCCCGGACCGATCTGTACGCGCTCGCGATCCTCGCGTACGAGTGCCTGACCGGGAAGCCGCCGTTCACCGGCGACACCGTGACGATGATCGCGATGGCGCACGCGAACGACGCGCCCGCGCCGCTCGGCGCGCGCTTCCCCGCCGCGCTCGACCAGGTGTTCGAGAAGGCGCTCGCGAAGGACCCCGATGCGCGCTACACCGACGCCCTCGCGATGGCGGCGGCGTTCCGTCACGCGTCGGGCATCGCCGCCGACGCGGTCGCGCTCCCCGCGCTCGATCCCGCGCAACGAGACGTCGTGCTCGCCAGCGCCCCGCAGCCGATCGCGGAGGCGGTCGCGGCGCTCGACGCCGCGCGCAACGTCTACCAGGCGCGCGACGCGATCGTCCAGCTCGCGCGCACGATCGCGCGCTTCCTCGGCCTGCTCGCGCTCGCGTGCCGGTCGAGGATCGCCTCCGGGGACGAGCCGACCACGCTCGCCGAGGTGCTGCGCACCCTGTATCGCCGCGAGCTCGCCGATTCCGAGTGGCTCGAGCTCGCGCGCCTGCTCACGCACGTGTGGCGCGATCGGCGCGACGCGTACCCGCTACCCGAGCTCGTCGACGCGTTCGAGGACGACGCGATCGCGACCGAGCTCGCGGCGCTCGCGGCACTACGCGACGACGACGCGCGCCGCGAGGACGCGCTGCTCGCCGTGCTCGAGGAGGCGGTCGCGCGGGTCGGGCGGATCCTCGATCGACTCGCGTTCCTCGGCGACTACGCGCTCGTCGTCACCGTCGCCGACGGGCTCGCCGAGCGGTGGACCGGAGTGCGGCGCGCGCAGCGCACGAACGCGGCGGTGCGCGGGCGCAGCGTCGCGGCGGGCGTGGCCGCGCTGCTCGACAGGGACGGCGCGCCGGTGCTGTCGCTCGCGCCGCTGTTCCAGATCGCGCCGCCGACGCCGGGCGCGCCCGTCGAGCTGTTCCTGTTCGAAGGCCGCGACGCGCGCGGCGCCAAGCTCGTCGCGCTGCCGGGCGGCTTCGAGCATCACGACAACGGCGTGTGGGACTGGTTTCGCGTGCAGCTCGCCGCCAGCATCGACGATGCCGAGTCGGAGACCGGCGAGGAGCAGCCACCGTATCGCGGGCTCCAGGCGTTCACCGCCGACGATCGCGCGAGCTTCTTCGGGCGCGAGCGGCAGGTCGACGCGTTCGTGAACCGGCTGAAGCTGCAGCCGCTGCTCGCGGTGGTCGGCCGTTCCGGCGCGGGCAAGAGCTCGTTCGTGCATGCCGGCGTCGTCCCCGCGCTCGGCTGGCGCGCGGTCACGCTGCGGCCCGGCGTGTCGCCGCTCGGCGCGCTCGCCGCGCGGCTCGAGAGCGCCGGGTTCGCGCGCGATGCGCTCGCGAGCCTGCGCGCCGCGGTCGCGCGCGATCGCGAGGTGCTCGGTGCGCTGCTCCGCGCCGACGCTGCGGCGCGCGGACCGATCGTGCTCGTCGTCGATCAGCTCGAGGAGATGTTCACGCTGTGTCGCGACGACGCCGAGCGCCGCGCGTTCGCCGGCGCGCTCGCGGTCGCGGCGCGAGCTGCCGACGATCCGGTGCGCATCATCTTCACGCTGCGCGACGACTTCCTCGTCCGCACCGAGGAGATCCCGGCGCTGCGCAACCGCATCGGCCAGGGGCTCGAGCTGTTGACCGTGCCGGCCGACGACGAGCTGCGGCGCATCGTCGTCGAGCCGGCGCGGCGCGCCGGCTACGAGCTCGAGCGCGATCTCGCGGCCTCGATGGTCGAGGAGGTCGCGGACCA
>JBLMXA010000611.1:0-6611 GCA_050257515.1 Acidobacteriota bacterium
GCGACGTTCTTGACGATGTGCTTGTACCAGAGCACCTGGTCCGCCATCTTCACGAGCGTGTCGTACTTCATGTCGATCTCGGCCTGACCGGCCGAGGCGACCTCGTGGTGGTGGGTCTCGATCACGATGCCGACGGCCTGCATCGTCATCACCATCTGCGTGCGCAGGTCGGTCAGCTGGTCGACGGGCCCGGCCACGCAGTAGCCGCCCTTCGTGGGCGGCTTGAAGCCCTTGTTGCCGGTGACCTCGGTGCGCTTGTTGTTCCAGCCCGCCTCGTCGGAATCGATCGAGTAGAACGAGTGGTTCGGATCCTCCGAGTACTGGATCGAGTCGAAGATGAAGAACTCGGCCTCGGGCCCGAAGTACGCGGTGTCGGCGATGCCGGTCGACTTCAGGTAGGCGACCGCGCGCTTGGAGAGGCTGCGCGGGCAGCGCGCGTACGCCTCGTGCGTGATCGGGTCGATGACGTCGCACATGATCGACAGCGACGGCGTCTTGAGGAACGGATCGAGCGTCGCGGTCGACGGGTCCGGCTTCATCAGCATGTCGGACGAGTTGATCGCGCGCCAGCCGGCGACCGACGAGCCGTCGAAGCCGAAGCCCTCCTCGATACCCTCCTCGAGACGTTCGATCGGATACGTGAGGTGCTTCCACTGACCGAGGAAGTCGACGAACTTCGCGTCGATCATCTTGATGTTGTGCTTCTTGACGTACTCTTTCAGATCGCTCGGCGTCATCTCTCTGGTCTCCTGTTCAAATAGCGTCCTCACCGGTCTCGCCGGTGCGGATGCGGATCACTTCGTCGATCGGCATGATGAAGATCTTGCCGTCGCCGATCTTCCCGGTGCGCGCGGCCTCGGTGATCACGTGGACGACCTGCTGCACGTTGTCGTTCGGCACGATGATCTCGAGCTTCACCTTCGGCACGAAGTCGACGACGTACGCGGAGCCCCGGTAGACCTCTTTCTTGCCACCGGTGCGCCCGAAGCCCTTCACCTCGGTGACCGTCATGCCGTGCACTCCGATCTCGGCGAGGCGCTCCTTGACCTCGTCGAGCTTGAACGGCTTGATGATCGCCTCGACCTTTTTCATGCACCGGATCGTTAGCCCACGCTTTGTTTCGTGTGGGTTTCCGACCGGGAAAAAATGAAAGGCCTTGTTACTCCCGAAGCTTGGCGCGAAACGCGTCGATCCTGCGCGACAGCTCCTCGAGCTCTGCCCCGTGGTACGTCGAGAAGCTCGCGAGGTCGTTCCACTCCTGGTCGAACCGAGGCCCGTTCTTCGCCTTGTAGGCCTCGTACTCGTGCGTCGCGGTGCGCAGCTTTTGCCCGACGAGCTCCTTCGTCAGCTCGGGCGGCTTCGGAGGCGGCGGCGCGGCGCGCTCGAGCCGCCTTTCGACGCGCCGGTGCGGCGGCGCGTGCGGGATCTTCGCGGGCGGCGGCGGCGCGGGCGGCGGAGCGATCTCGGGCTGCGGCGGGGTCGGCGCGGGATCCGGCGGGATCGGCTCGACCAGGATCTTCTGCGGAGGCGGCGCCTTGACCTGGTTGCTCGCGACCACGGCTGGCTGCTTCGGCGCGTCGTCGCCGCGGGTCATCGCGAACACGACCGCGCCGATCACGACGCCGACCGCGGCGAGGCCGATCACGAGCGGCGCCCGCGAGCGCCGCAGCTGCGGCTGCGGCAGCGACAGATCGGTGGGCACCATCGTGCCGGTGCCGTCGGCGAGCGACAGCTCCGTCGTCGCCATGTCGATGCTGGCGTCGACGTTCTTCGATCGACCCCGTGTCGGCACCGGCGGCGGCTGCGGCGGCTGGATCGCGAGGATGTCGGTCGGCGCGGTGGGCGGGCGCGGCCGCTCGGGTGGCGGCGCCGGCGTCGGCGTCTTGCGCGCGGGCAGCTCGGGCGCCTTGAGCGGCAGCAGCGCGCGGGCGAACGACACCGTCGTGCCGGTCTCCTTCGTCAGCTGATCCTGGAAGTCCTCGAGGTGGGTCTTCGCGACGCGTTCGTGCAGCTCGCGCTGCGCGGTCATCTCGTCGTTGAACAGGTCGCGCATGAACGCGCCGAGCTGATCGGTCGAGATCGTCGGGTTGACGGCGACGAGCGCCTGCTGGATCGCGTCGCGGAACTCGGCCGCGCTCTGGTAGCGATCCTCGGCCTTGGGCCGCAGCGCGGTCGCGACGAGGTCGTCGTACGGCGCGAGCGCCTTGTCGACGTCGCTCGGCAGCTTGTGCTCGCCCTTCGCGACCTGCTTGGCGAGCGAGCGGTAGTCGGGCTCGGGACCGGGCTCGTAGAGGCGGCGGCCGCAGAGCAGCTCGAATAGGACGACGCCGGCGGCGTAGATGTCGGTGCGGTGATCGACGATGCCGCCGCGGATCAGCTGCTCGGGCGCCATGTAGCCGAACTTGCCGAAGCCCATCTTCGGATCGGTCGCCGTGCCGCGCAGCGCGCTCTTCGCGATGCCGAAGTCGATCACCTTCGTCTCGCCCTCGAACGACACCAGCACGTTCGGCGGCGAGATGTCGCAGTGCACGAGGTTGAGCGACGCGCCATCGGACGACGTGCGGCGGTGCGCGTACGCGAGGCCGTTCGCCAGCTCGCGACCGATGAACAGCGCGAGATCGACGGGGAGCCGCTGGTGCTTCTGCGCGAGCACGGCGAGCGTGCGGCGCAGGTCGCGGCCCTCGACGTACTCGAGCGCGAGGAAGTACTCGTTGCCGACGCGCCCGACCTCGAACACCTGCGCGACGTTGACGTGCTGCAGCTTGATCGCGACCTGCGCCTCGTCGACGAACCGCGAGATGAACTGCTGGTCGGCGGCGAGGTGCGGGAGCACCTTCTTGATCACCGCGAGCTTCTCGAACCCGGCCAGGCCGTGCTTCGCGAGGAAGATCTCGCCCATGCCGCCACGCGACAGTCGCTGCACGAGCAGGTACCGGCCGAACACCTGCGGAAGGCTCGGATCCATCCGGCCCACAGGCCCGGTGGTGCCCTTGTCGGTGCCAGCCAGCAACGTCGCCATCCTAACGCGAGCAAAGCCAAGTAGCAGCGATCGTTTATGCGTTGTGATCCGCGTGGTTGTAGGGGCGGGTACGCGTCTGATAGGTTGGCGCGAGGGATGAGGACCGCCTTGCTCGTCGCGTGCCTGACCGGGTGTACCGGGTCGGGCTCGCTCGATCTCGAGCTGCAGCTGCCGACGGTCACCGACCTGCGGCCGTCGGGCGCGGCGACGATCACCGTGATCGCGCAGTCGCCCGGCACCGACCCGATGGAGAGCACCGCGGTCGTCGACAAGACCGGCCACTTCACCGCCGGCGACCTGCCGGTCGGCAAGGACATCCAGATCGACGTCCTGTTGCGCGACGTGTCGAGCCGCCTCGTCGGTGTCGGCGAGGGCCCGCAGCCGATCACGATCACCGGCGACACGATCACGACGATGACGATCCCGGTGCGCAAGCCGTTCGTCTACGCGGCGAGCGGGACGAACCTCTACACGTTCGACGACTCGCTCGACCCGCGCGATGCCAAGTTCCAGGGCGCGCTGACCGGCCTCGCATCGCCGTCGCTGGCGGTGTCGGTCGGCGGCGAGCTGCTCGTCATCGGTTCGGGCAGCCAGCTCCAGCTCGTCGACACGTCGACGCACATGGTGAAGGGCTCGCCCATCGCGATCCCCGGCGCCGTGCACGACATCGCGCCGGTCCCCGGCAAGAAGATGGTCGCGGTCGGCCACGCCAGCGGCGTCGCGATCGTCGATCTCGAGTCGGGCACCGTCCAGAACGCGAGCGGACCGTCGGTCGACAAGATCACGGTCGGCCAGGGCCAGGACGGCACGCTGCAGGCGTTCGGGCTCGTCGGCCGCGTGCGCCCGCCGGCGGGCCCCCTGGATCCGTGCAGCGGCAGCTCGCAGATGGTGACCGTGCCCGTCGATTCGCCGCCGGCGAGCGTACAGGCGACGCCGCTCGCGCAGGCGACGTCGGATCTCGCCGCGGCGCCGAACGCGCCCGGCCTCTACGCGACCGAGCCGTGCGCCGGCAAGGTCGTGCGGCTCGACGGCGAGCTGTCGTCCGACGTCTCGCTCGAGCGCGCCGCGCTGCTCGCGGTCGCGGGCGGCCGCGTGTGGGCGGTCGGCTCGCACGCGGCGACGCCGGTGTGCTTCGACGTCAACTTCAACCCCGAGCCGTGTCCGGCGAACGCGACCGAGAGCTGCACGTCGGGCAACTACTCGAGCGGCGCGATCGGCTGGGCCAACCCGGGCGCGCAGCTCGTGGTCGAGTCGATCCCGCTCGCGGGCGGCTCGCCGATCGAGATCGACCTGCCCGAGCGACGCGAGACGATGCTCGACGCGGGCGACCCGCGCGACAGCGCCCACGAGAACGCGCGCGACCTCCACCCGCTCTACCTCGAGCCGCTCGATCTCGTCGTGCTCCCCGGCGCGCAGTACATCGGCGTCGTCACGACGAGCACGTACTACACGATGGAGTTCATCGGCCCGACGTCCGGCGGCACCGCGGTGATCCTGCCGTGCCTGTCGGCGAACATCGGCGACTGGCTGCTGATCGATTCCGCGAGCACGGCGGTCGCCGAGCGCGTGCGCACCGAGTGCGATCTCACCTATGGCATCAACGACATCGCCGGGGTGTTCCAGACGTGGGAGTGCGCGGATCCGCCGGCCGGCGAGCAGAACACCCAGACGCCGTACTTTCCGACGTCGGTCGGCGCCTTGTTCGGAGCGCGCTAGGTGCGCCTCGCCACGACCGCCGCCGTGCTCGTCGCGCTGGTCGCGGCTGCGCACGCCGAGCCCGATCGCAACCGCAAGGTGATCGTGCTCGAGTACCGCGCCGGCAGCTCGGCGATGCCGGGCATCGCGAACCGGCTCGTGCAAGCGCTCTCGAAGCAGACCTCGCTCGACGTGCTCGGGCCCGACCAGACCCGCGCGGTGTACGGCGAGCACCTCGAGCAGGTGATCGTGAAGTGCGCCGGCGATGCCGATTGCGTCGCGCGCATCGGCCAGAAGGTCGGCGCCTCCGAGGTCATCCTGATCGGCGTCAGCGAGCTCGGTGACGTGATCCTGACGATGCAGCGCATCGACGTGGCGAGCCACGACGTGCAGGCCCGGGTCGCCGACTCGCTCGCGACCGGCAACGCGCCGAGCGACGCACAGCTCGGCGAGTACCTCGCGAAGCTGCTGCCGCCGAGCGACTTCGTGCGGTTCGGCGTGCTCGACATCGTCGCGAGCGAGGCCGGCGCGGCCGTCACCGTCAACAAGCGGCCGCGCGGGATGACGCCGATCCCGCCGCTCAAGCTGCACGCGCCGGCGACCTACGACATCCGCGTCGAGAAGACCGGCTTCGAGCCATTCACCGCGTCGGTCAAGCTGCCGCCCGACAGCGAGATCAAGCTGCCGGCGCGACTGCAGCGCCCCGGCCACACCGCCTGGTACGCCCACTGGTACGTGCTCGTGCCCGCGAGCCTCGTCGTCGCCGGCGCGGCCGGCGCGACGATCTACGTCGCGACGCAGAAGACGCCGGATCGCGTGCCAGTCGGCGGCAACGTCAACTAGAGGCCCGGGCAGCCGAGCGGGGTCGCCGGCGACGCGGTCTGTAGCACCGACACCGGCAGCTTCACCGTCGACGTCGAGTTGTTGCCGAGCTGGTAGCTGCTGTCGAGGCCCCAGCACATCGTCGTCTGGTTCGCCGTCGACGCGCAGCTGTGGCTGCCGCCCGCGGTGAGCGTCGTGACGTTCGTCAGCAGCGTGCCGCCGGTGCCGACCTGCGTGGCGATGGCGGTCGTCTTGCCGCCGCTGTTGCCGCACGCACCGTTCGTGTTGTCGCCCCAGCACCACGCGGTGCCGTCGCCCTTGAGGCCGCAGCTGTGGAGGTTGCCGAGCGCGATCGCGGTGACCGTCCCGAGCATCGGCGGGTTCGCGCCGCCGCCGGTCTGCACCTGCACCGCGAAGTGGCTGTCGCTCGTGCCGTTGTTGCCGAGCTGGCCGTTCGAGCCGGCGCCCCAGCACCACACGCTGTTGTCGCTCTTCAGCGCGCAGCTGTGCGAGTTGCCGACCGCGACCGCGACCGCGCTCGCGAGTGCGGTGCCGCCCGACACCTGGACCTCGACGGGCACGTGGCTATCCATCGTCATGTTGTTGCCGAGCTGGCCGTTCATGTTCTTGCCCCAGCACCACACGTTGCCGCCCTTGATGCCGCAGCTGTGCGCGCCGCCCGCGGCGATCGCGGTCCACGTGCCGGCGCCGGACACCTGCACCGGGACGTGGCTATCGGTCGTCATGTTGTTGCCGAGCTCGCCGTTCATGTTGAGGCCCCAGCACCACGCGTTGTTCCTGTTGTCGATCGCGCAGGTGTGCGACGTGCCCGCCGACACCTCGAGCCAGCCCGTCGCGCCCATGCCGGGCGGCGGCACCTGGACCGGCGAGTGGCTGTCCGAGATCGTGTTGTTGCCGAGCTGCCCGTTCGCGTTGTAGCCCCAGCACCACAGCGTGTTGTCGCTCTTGCGCGCGCAGGAGTGCTTGTCGCCCGCGACGACCTCGACGAGCGACTGGATCGTCGTGATCCGGGTCGCGATCATCGCGGTCGTCGTCGAGTTGTTGCCGAGCTGGC
>JBLMXA010000612.1:0-8296 GCA_050257515.1 Acidobacteriota bacterium
CCGGCGCGCCGCGGCGGCGTCATCGGATCGCCGACCGGCAGGCACGACAGCTGCGTCAGGTTCGTGTTGTTGTAGAGGAAGCGCGGATCGACCTGCGCGTCGCACTCCTTGCGGATGTTCAGGATGTCCGCGACGCGGACCGTGCGATCGGTCGCGACGCCGTACACGAACTGGAACTGGCTCGAAGAGATGTCGTCGTTGATGATGCCGCTCGAGCCGCCCATGCCGATCTGCGGCGAGACCGCGACCTGCGTGATGCCGAGCGTGCCGGTCGGATCCTCGAACGCGATCTGCGAGAGCGAGACCGGGCGATCGTCGGCGCCGAGCTCGACGATCGTCACCGACGACGAGTTGTCGGCGCCGATCGCGAGCACGCGGCGGCCGGTTCGCACGTCGCGCTGGAGATCGAGCGCGACCGGGCGGATGCCGGTGCTCGGGGGCTCGCCGCCACACTCGTCGGGGCACGTGACGTTGCCGTCGACGTGGGACGGTCCGGTCGAGTCATAGCGGATGCCGTCGAGGATCGTGCCGCTCGCCAGGTCGACCGCGGCGACCAGGTGACAGCCGGGATACGCGACGTACGCGATGCCGGTCGCCGTCTGCGAGCACTGCGTGCCGATCGTGCCGCCGGGCGGCTCGCCGGCCATCGCGGCGGGCTTGGCGTGGATGATCTGTCCCGACGCGTTCTTGACCTCGAGCCGGTCGACGCGCACGCCCGGCGTGCTGCCGAGATCGAGGGCCGAGCCGATGTCGAGCTCGGACAGGTCGCACGACCCGGCGTTCGCGGTGACGAGATAGCAGCCGACCTGGTCGGTCGCGAGGGCGACCGGGTTGTCGCCGACGGTGATGCCGTTCTTGCCAGGCGTCAGCGGATCGGCGTCGAGCACGGTCACGTCGCCGCCGGCGAACAGCGTCGTCTGCTTCGCCTCCCAGTTCGCGACCGCGACGACCCCGAGCGTCGGCTCGAGGATGAACCCGTAGTACGAGGGATCGCCGACCGGGCCGCCTCCCGACGACGACAGGTCTTCCTGGCCCGACGGCGTCGGCTTGGTCCCGCCGGACGGCACGTCTGCGGTGCGCACGTCACACGACTCGAGCGGCTGCGCGGTCGTGACGATCGGCTGGCTGGGATCGGCCGGCGCGCCATTCGTGACGCGCATGGGGCCGTAGCACGCGAACGCCATGTCGATCGGCCGGTTCAGGTTGAGCTGCGACGCCGCGATCGGCGTCGTCGTGCCGCAGCCCGCGAGCAGCAGGAGGCAGGCGCCGCGCTTCACGGCGCCCTCGGCAAGCCGAGCCGCAGCACGACCCGATCGCGCATCGGCGAGGTCGGCGCGACGTCGATCACGGCGACCGTGTCCTCGAGGAAGTTCGTCACGTACACCTTCTTGCGCGTCGGCGAAGCGACGATCGCGTAGGGGCCTCGGCCGACGTCGATGATGTCCTCGACCGACGACAGCCCGCGCGGGTCGATCACCCACACCTGGCCGTCATCGAAGCAGGTCACGAACACGCGCTCGCCGTCGCCGGCGTCCATGACGGCCAGCGTGCTCGCGTCGCGGCAGATCGACGTCCCGCCGACGCCGAGGTCCTGCGGGAATCCCGTCGGACCGAGCGAGGTGTCGTAGATCTGCAGCGAGGCCGGGTTGCGGTTGATGAGGTAGAGGCGGTCGCCGCTCGGCGAGAACGCCATGCCGCGGGTGTCGGTCGAGCCGCCCGCGTCGTTGCCGACCTTGTCGAGAAAGAAGAAGTTGCCGGGGATCAGGTACGGCGCGGCCCCGTTCTCGGGCCGGCCGACCGTCAGCTGCTGGACGCGGTTCTCGCTGCGGCTGCCGACGTAGACGATGTCGCCGGCCGACCCGGGGGTGCGGCCGGCCACGCCGGTGGCGCCGCGCAGCCCGGTCAGCGGATCGGGCGCGAACAGGCCGGTCGCGACGTCGGAGATCGTCGCGTCGCCGCCGATCGGCGAGTCGATCAGCGACACCGATCCCGTGGTCAGGTGGGTGACGATCGCGAACTGTCCGGTGGAGTCGGCGAACGCGTTGAACGGCTCGTCGGCGATCAGCGTGGTGCAGTACGGGTTCTGCGACGGATCGCAGCCGGACTGCGTGGTCGACGACAGGTCGCCGACGTAGCTCAGCCGGTGCGGATCGTCACACAGCGGGAAGCTGTCGCCCTTGGCGTCGCACGACAGCCGCGTGCCGTCCCAGTCGAGCCAGGTGATCGACGGGTCGCCGCGCGTCGGCACGATCAGCCGCAGCTCGCCCGGGTTGGTCGTCTGGATCGCGATGTCGGAGGCGAAGTTGCCGATGCGCGCCCCGGCGCCCGAGACGATGTACGGCGCCTCGTCACAGACGAGCGTCTCGCGATGGTCGGTCGCCGGCGTGCAGCCGTCGGCCGCCGTCTGGCTCGCGGTCCAGGCCGCGATCGTCTGATCGACAGAGGCGAGGTCGATCACCGCGATCGATCCCGAGTCGTAGCGGAGCTCGGAGTTGCCGTTCGCGACGAACAGCACGCTGTCGTCCGGCGAGATCCCCATGCCGGTCGGGAAGAACAGCTGGTCTTGCGGCGGCTCGACCTCGGACGCAGACGCCGTGCATCCGCAAATCAGCAGAAACACGGCGCTCTTCATCGCACCGAGCTTCGACCGTGGAGGGCGCGCAAGGGTTGCCTCTGCGCGCTGCGTCACTGCTTGGCCTCCGCCAGCGCCGCACGGGCCGCCGCGACGCGCGCGATCGGCACCCGGAACGGCGAGCACGACACGTAGTCGAAGCCGACCCGGTGGCAGAACTCCACGGAGCTCGGCTCGCCGCCGTGCTCGCCGCAGATGCCGACCTTGAGCTCGGGCTTGGTCGCGCGCCCGCCGCGCACGCCGAGCTCGATCAGCGCGCCGACGCCGTCCTGGTCGAGCACCGCGAACGGGTCGTTCGGGAGCACGCCGTGGTCGATGTAGGTCGGCAGGAACCGGCCGGCATCGTCGCGCGACAGCCCGAACGTCGTCTGCGTGAGATCGTTGGTGCCGAACGAGAAGAAGTCGGCGTGCTCGGCGATCCGATCGGCGACCACGCACGCGCGCGGCAGCTCGATCATCGTGCCGACCGTGTACGCGATCCCCGGAGCCGCGGCCTCGAACGCCTTGCGGACGAGCGCGCGCAGCCGGCGCAGCTCCTCGGGGACCATGACGATCGGGATCATGATCTCGGGGTGGACGGCCTTGCCTTCCCTGGCGACGAGCGCGGCGGCCTCGCCGATCGCCTGGGTCTGGATCTCGTAGATCTCCGGCCACGTGATCGCCAGGCGGCAGCCGCGATGGCCGAGCATCGGGTTCGCCTCGGTCATCTCGGCGACCTTCGCGGCGAGCGCGCCCGCCGGCTTGCCGAGGTCCTTGGCCACTTCCTCGATCTCGGCCTGGGTGTGCGGCAGGAACTCGTGGAGCGGCGGATCGAGCAGCCGGATCGTCACCGGCAGCCCGTCCATCACGCGGAACAGCTCGGCAAAGTCGCCGCGCTGCATCGGCAGGATCTTCGCGAGCGCGGCGCGCCGTCCGGTCTCGTCGGCGGCGAGGATCATCTCGCGCACCGCGAGGATCCGCTCGGGCTGGAAGAACATGTGCTCGGTGCGGCACAGACCGATGCCCTCGGCGCCGAAGCTGCGCGCGGTGCGCGCGTCGGTCGGCGTGTCGGCGTTCGTGCGGACCTTGAGCCGGCGGAACGAATCGACCCACTGCATCAGCTGGCCGAGCTCGGCGCCGAGCTGCGCGGGCACGAGCGGCGCGGTGCCCACGAACACCTCGCCGGTCGAGCCGTCGAGCGTCAGCACGTCGCCTTCCTTGAGCTTCACTTCCTTGCCGCCGCCGACGAAGCTCGCCTGCTTCTTCGGCGCGTCGATGCGCAGCGAGCTGCACGCGGTGATGCAGCACTTGCCCATGCCGCGCGCGACGACCGCGGAGTGGCTCGTCATGCCGCCGCGTGCGGTCAGGATGCCGGCCGCGGCCTTCATGCCGTGGATGTCCTCGGGCGACGTGTCGGTGCGGACGAGCAGCACGGTCTCGCCCTTCTGCGCCCACTCCGCCGCCGCGGTCGCGGTGAACACGATCTTGCCGATCGCGGCGCCCGGCGACGCCGGCAGGCCCTTCGCGACCGGCTGCGGGCGCGCCTTCGGATCGATCGTCGGGTGCAGCACCTCGTCGAGCTTCGCGGGATCGATGCGCATCACCGCTTCCTTGGCGTCGAGCTTGCCCTCGGCGACCAGGTCGACCGCGACCTTGACCATCGCCTTGCCGGTGCGCTTGCCGTTGCGCGTCTGCAGCATGAACAGCTGGCCGCGCTGGATCGTGAACTCGAGGTCCTGCATGTCGCGGAAGTGATCCTCGAGCAGCTTCGCGACGCGCACGAGCTCGCCGTGCGCGGCCGGCAGCTTCTTCGCGAGCTCGCCGATCGCCTCGGGCGTGCGCACGCCGGCGACGACGTCCTCGCCCTGCGCGTTGATCAGGAACTCGCCGTAGAGGTGCGCGTCGCCGGTCGCCGGGTTGCGCGTGAACGCGACGCCGGTCGCGCAGTCGTCGCCGAGGTTGCCGAACACCATCGCCTGCACGTTGACCGCGGTGCCCATCGTCGCCGGGATCCCGTACGTGCGGCGGTAGACATCGGCGCGCGGGTTGTTCCACGACCGGAACACCGCGCCGATCGCGCCCCACAGCTGCGCGTGGACGTCGTCGGGGAACGGCTGCTTGGTGTGCTCGAGGACGATCTGCTTGAACCGCGCGACGACCTCGCGCAGCGCGGCCTCCGACAGGTCCTGATCCTTCTGCGCCTTGTGCTTGGCCTTGAGCTCGTCGAACGCGCGATCGAACGGCGGATCCTCGTGCTCGTCGGGCGCGACGACGCCGAGCACGACCTCGCCGTACATCGCGACGAACCGGCGGTAGCAGTCCCACGCGAACCGCGGGTTGCCCGACTGCTTGCCCAGCGCCGCGACCGTGACGTCGTTGAGCCCGAGGTTCAGGATCGTGTCCATCATGCCGGGCATCGACGCGGGCGCGCCCGAGCGCACCGACACGAGCAGCGGGTGCTCGGTGTCGCCGAACCTGGTCTTCGTCAGCTCCTCGATCTTCGCGAGCGCTTGCTTCACCTCGTCGGCGAGCCCGTCGGGGTAGCTCCCGGCGCCGTGCTCCATGACGTGGCGGCAGACCTCGGTCGTGATCGTGAAGCCGGGCGGCACCGGCAGGCCGAGCGCGGCCATCTCGGCGAGGTTCGCGCCCTTGCCGCCGAGCAGCGCCTTGTCGCGCGCGCGGCCTTCGGCGTTGCCGCCGGAGAACTGACGGACCCACTTCATGACGCAGCTCCCAGCTTTCGGAAGTCGGCGATCTCCATGTACGGCGCGATGAACCAGTGGAGGAGCGCGAGCCGGTTGTCGCGCAGCTTCGGATCGGGGTCCATCACCATGACGCCGCCCTTGTCGAAGAACGCCGCGATGGTGGGCCGCAAGGCCTCGAGGGACTCGAAGACGGCCGCGTAGTCACGTCGAAGACGTGCCGGCGCCTCGGCGTGCTGCGCCTCGCTGATCGCTGCATAGAGCCTTCGCTCGACCTCGGCGACGAAGGCGCTGGCATCGGGCCCATCTCCGAGCGGCAGCTTCTTCTGGCGCGCGTCGTCGAGGATGTTCGCGACGCGCTTGAACACTTCGCGCGCCTCCCTCGAGATCTTCGCGCACGCGAGCGCGCGGGCGCGCGCGTCGATCGGATCGTGCCAGCTCTGCGCGAGCGCCGCGTCGACGTCCTGCGGCGGCATGCCCTGCTCGACGAAGATGCCGCGCAGGCGCGCGCGGAAGAACTCCTCGATGCCGGCGATCTCGGTCGTCTTCACGCCTTGCTGCGCGAGCGCGGCCGCGGCGGCCTCGAACGTCTTCTGGCCGAGGTCGTGCCAGCCGCGATCGAGCAGGATCTGCCACAACCCGATCGCGGCGCGGCGCAGGCCGAACGGATCGGCCGAGCCGGTCGGCTCGAGCCCGACCGCGAAGCAGCCGACGATCGTGTCCATGCGATCGGCGATGGCAACGATGGCGGCGTCGTCGGTCTGGGGCAGCGCGGCGCCCTGCCCCTTCGGCCACCAGTGCTGCTCGATCGCCTGCGCGACCGCGTCGGACATCCCGGCGAGCCGCGCGTAGTGGCGGCCCATCACGCCCTGCAGCTCGGGGAACTCGCCGACCGCGTGCGACGCGAGGTCGCTCTTGCAGTACTTCGCGGCCTGCCGCGCGCTGGCGCTGCCGCCGAGCGCCGCGACGATCTGCTCGATGCGGCGGATCTTCTGGCCGATGGTCTTGGCGCCATCGCCGAGCTTGGCCTGGAACACGACCGGCTCGAGCCGCTGGTTCCACTCCTCGAACGTGTGCTTGCGATCCTCGGCGAAGAAGAACTTCGCGTCGGCGAGCCGCGCGGCGAGCACGCGCTCGTTGCCCTTCTGCACGACGGTCGGATCCTTGACGATCGTCGCCATCCGCGTCCCGAACCGGGTCGCGAGCTTGCCGTCGGCCCGCTGCATCGCGAAGTAGCGCTGGTGCGTGCGCATCGCGGTGACGATGATCTCCTCGGGCACCTCGAGGTAGCTCGCGTCGAACTGCCCCGACACGCCGACCGGGTACTCGCCGAGGTTGACGACCTCGTCGAGCAGCGCCTGATCGTCGCGGACCTTGCAGCCGGTCTCCTTCTCGAGGCGCTTGAGCTCGCCCTCGATCAGCTCGCGCCGCGTCTCGGGATCGACGACGACGTGCGCGGTGCGCAGCGCCTCGACGTACTGCTCGGCGCTCGCGATCTCGAGCCAGCCCGGCGCGAGGAAGCGGTGGCCGCGGCTCTTGCGGCCGGCGGTCTGCCCGGCCCAGGGAAACGACACCACCTCGCCGCCGTACAGCGCGACCAGCCACTGCACCGGCCGCACGAACGCGGTCTCGCTCCAGCCCCACCGCATCGACTTGGGCCACGGCAGCGAGGCCGCGAGGTCGCGGAGCAGCTCGGGCAGCAGCGCCCGGGTCTCGGTGCCGACGACGTGGCGCTGCGCGACGACGTAGAGGCCCTTCTTGCCGGCGACCTCTTTCTTGTGCAGCGCGTCCGCGGTGACGCCGTTCTTCGCGGCGAAGCCCTGCCCCGCCTTCGTCAGCGAGCCGTCGGGCGCGAACGCCGCGCTCGCGGGCGGACCGACGACCTCCTCGCGCAGATCGGGCTGGCGCTCGCCGAGCGCCTTCACGATCACCGCGAGCCGGCGCGGCGTGCCGAGCGCGCGCACGCCGGCGTGCTGGAGCCGCGCGGCAGCGAGGCGCGTCTCGACGGCCGCGGGCAGATCCGCGATCGCCTTCGCGAGCATCTTCGCCGGGATCTCCTCGCAGCCGATCTCGAACAGCAGATCGCAAGGTCCGGCCTTGCCGGACCGCGCAGCGCCGCCCAACGGCGGCGCGGAGGTGCGATCGCTACCCGGCATGAGGCAGCTCCTCGGCGTGCGCCACGATCGCGCGCGCGGCGGCGAGCGCGCCCGCGTTGACGCCGGCCTCGGCGGCGCCGTCGAACGCGGCCTTCGCCTGCTCGCCGAGCCGCGGAGGCAGCAGCGGGAAGCCGATGCGCGCGCGCGCCTCGACGTACTTGTGCGCGCACGCGCGCGCCATCGCGCGCACGCGGCCGATGAACCGCTGGCGCTCGGTGACGCTGATCGCGCCGCGCGCGTCGAGCGAGTTGAACGCGTGCGAGCTCTTCATGCACTGCTCGTACGCCGGCAGCACGAGGTTCGCCTCGAGCAGTCGGTGGCACTGCGCCTCGTAGGTGTCGAACTGCCCGAACGCGACCTGCGGGTCGAGCCGCTCGAAATGGTACGTCGAGTACTCGCGCTCCCACTCCTTGCGGAGCTGGCCGTACGTGACGTGCTTGTCCCACTTGAGGTCGTACATGTTGCCGACGTTCTGCAGGTACATGCAGATGCGCTCGATGCCGTAGGTCAGCTCGGCGGTCACCGGCAACAGGTCGATGCCGCCCGCCTGCTGGAAGTAGGTGAACTGCGTCACCTCCTGGCCGTCGCACCAGACCTCCCAGCCGAGGCCCCACGCGCCGAGCGTCGGCGACTCCCAGTCGTCCTCGACGAAGCGGATGTCGTGGCTCGCCGGATCGATGCCGATCGTGCGCAGCGAGTCGAGGTAAAGGTCCTGCACGTGCAGCGGCGACGGCTTGAGGCCGACCTGGAACTGGTAGTACGCGCCGGCGCGGTTCGGGTTGTCGCCGTAGCGGCCGTCGGCGGGACGCCGCGAGAACTGCACGAAC
>JBLMXA010000613.1:0-5955 GCA_050257515.1 Acidobacteriota bacterium
CGCGGACAGCAGGTTGCCGACCTCGACCTCGATGAACGCCGAGTCGTAGAACGACATCGGGAGCAGGTTGACGAACAGCCGGTGCACCGGCTCGAGCGACATCGCGTTGCGCAGCGCGCCGCGGAAGCACGCGCGATCGAGCTCGACGGTCAGGTCGACCTCGTCCGCGATCGCGAACAGCGTCGCCGGCGACTCGAAGCCGGTGCCGCGCGGACCGCGCGTCAGCGCCTCGAACGCGAAGATGTCGCCGGTGCCGAGATCGACGATCGGCTGGTACACGGTCGACAGCCCGTCGCCGAGGATCACGTCCTGCAGCTGCGTGCGGTCGCGGTGCGCCTTGCGCTCGCGCAGGTTGCGCGCGTTGTCGGACGCGTCGGCGACGAGGCGCGCGGTGAGGCGCTCGGGACGCAGCAGCGAGTTGCCGAGCACGCGCGCGTGGCCCACCGTGATGCGCGGCTGCTCGCGCAGCACCTCGATCACCATCGGCGCGAGCGCCTCCTCGACCGCGCGCTCGACGCTCTGCGCGAGCGTCTCGAGATCGATGCGGTGCGCGCCGCGCGGCGCGAGCACGATCAAGTAGCCATCGCCGTCGCCGCTGCGGCAGATCAGGTCGGCGGGATCGAGCACCGCGCCGCGCAGGCGATCGAGCACCGCGGCGGCGTGATCGTAGATCTCGCTATGGTGCGCGACGCCGAGATCGAGCTCGACGCGGTGCAGGTTCGACAGATCGACGAGCAGGCACGACAGCGAGCGATCGCGGTGCAGGATCGCGGTGACCTCGTTCATCCGCTCCTGGTAGGGGCGGAAGCGATCGATCTCGACCTCGCGCACGCGGCCGAACACCCGGCTGCGCGTGCCGCCCTGTGTCGCGTCGCCCGACGAGAAGAAGTGGACACGGCCGGGGCCGCCGCGCTTGGCGCCGCGCAACGCGGCCTCGGCGGCGGTGAGCAGGCCCTCGGGCTCGGCGGCGTCCTCGGGCAAGCACGCGACACCGATCGACATCGTCATCTTGCGGGCGCTCGGGAACTCGGCGAGCGCGACCGCGTCGCGCAGCCGCGCCGCCTTGGTCAGCGCGCCGGGCTTCGCGGTCTCGGGCAGGAGCAGCACGAACTCCTCGCCGGAGTAGCGCGCGACGACGTCGGAGGACCGCACGCGATCGGGCGAGTCGTCCTCCTGGAGGATGACCGCGATGCGGCGCAGGATCTCGTCACCGGCCTGGTAGCCGAGGTCGTAGTTGACGGTCGCGAACTGATCGATGTCGGCGATCAGCAGCGACATCGGCTGGCCGTAGCGCAGCGCGCGCGCGACCTCCTCGCGCAGGCGCTCCTGGAACGCGCGGTGCGTGTAGAGGCCGGTCAGCGGGTCGCGCAGCGTCAGCGCGTCGAGCTGGCTGCCCATCTGCGCGAGCTGCTCGGTCGCCGCCGAGATCTCCTTGCCGCGTTCGGACAGCTGCGCCTCGAGGATGCGCTCGTGATCGCGGAGCTGGTGGTTGACCTGGCGCAGCTCGTCGAGGAGGCGCGTGTTGTCGCGCTCGAGCTTGAACGTGTGGATCAGCTGCTCCATCACCTGCAGCAGGTCGGTCAGCTTCCACGGCTTCGTGATCACGTAATGGAGGTGGCCGGCGTTGATCGCGGCGATCAGCTCCTCGGACTCGGGGTAGCCGGTGACGACGGCGCGGCGGCACATCGGCCGGATCTGTGCGACGCGCGCGAGCAGCTCGGCGCCGGGCAGGCCAGGCATGCGCAGATCGGCGAGCACGGCGGCGACGTCGGGATTGGCCTCGACGTGCGCGAGCGCCTCGTCGCCGTTCGTGGCGAGCAGCACGTTGCAACGCGCGCGTAACACGCGTCCGAGTGCACTCAAGTTGTTCTGGTCGTCATCGACGCACACGACCAGCGGCTTGTGCTGCTCCTCGGCCGGGCTCGGATCGGGTGACGTACCGTCGGAGACTGCCAATGTGACTCCAGTATAGACAGGTCGTCCAATGCGATAAACCGTGAAGCCCGTCGCATTCGTTTCCAGCTGTGAGACAGGTAGGTCTAGATGCGAGTCGCGACCCAGTACACGCCGGCGGCGAAGATCAGCGCGGAAATCGCGGGCATGACGCTGCGGCGGTAGCGCTCGGCGCCGACCTCGCGCGCGAGGACGAAGAACACGGGCAGCGCGAGCAGCACGATCGTCAGCTGGCCGACCTCGACCCCGACGTTGAAGCAGAGCAGCGGCACGATCACGTCGCGCGGCGGCAGCATCGCCGCCAGCGTGCTCGCGAAGCCGAGGCCGTGCACGAGCCCGAAGCCGAACGTCAGCACGAACCTCCAGCGGACGTCGGGCTTCACGATGTTCTCGGCCGCGGTGTACGCGATCGAGACCGCGATCAGGCTCTCGACCAGGTGCGGCCGCAGCTGGACCCAGCCGAGCGCCGCGGCGATCAGCGACAGCGAGTGCGCGATCGTGAACGCGGTGATCACGGTCGCGGTCGACCTCAACGTAGGCACGAACGTGCGCACCTGCCAGCGCTCGCGATCGTCGCGCATCAGCATGACGACGAGCAGCAGCGCGAGCACGAAGCTGATGTGATCGCGGCCGTCCCAGTCGACGATGTGGTGGATGCCGGCGCGGATCCACGCGAACAGCGACGGCCGTTCGCGCAGCGCGAGGTGCGGATCGGAGGCGCGCACGATCGTCGACAGCTCGCCGTCGGTCGTCGACGTCACGCGCACGATCGCGGCGTGGCGATGGTCGAGCGCGAAGAAGTGCGTGAAGTCGGCCTCGTCGGGCGCGCGCGGGCAGCGTGCGGTCCACTCGATCGCGACGAACTTGTCGTCCTCGTCGACGCGCGCGGCCGGCGCCGACGCGGTGCACGGCTCGCCCCAGCTCGTCAGCGCGAACCACGCCGCGACGTACGCGGCGACCTCCGGCGTCGCGGCCTGCTCGGCGGTCGGCTTGCTGTCCGCGGCCAGGTGCAGCGGCTCGGTGACGTCGCCGGGTGCGACGCGGAACGTGATCTCCGCGCGCGTGCCGTCGATCGCGACGTCGACGTACTTGACCGAGGTCTGGTGCGCGAACGCGAGGCGCGACACGAACACGATCGCGATCGCGAGCCACCTCACTTCGAGGTGATAACACGCGCGTGCAGCAAGACACGCGCATCCTGCCGCGGATCGCCGTCGAGCACGAGGTAGGTCGTCTTCGGATCGAACGCGATGCCCCAGTACGCGGCGGGCTCGGTCGTCATCGCGGCGGCGATCGCGGCATCGTCGAGGCCGGCCGCGCGCAGCAGGTCGAGCTCGTCGCCGCTCGGCCCGTCGACGCGGAGGTTGCCGAGATCGGTGCCGTACAGCACGGTCGCGCCGGCCGCGCGCAGCTTTCGCAGGTTCGCGATCGCGGCGTCGCTGCCGCCGAACGCGGCGAGCGTCGAGATCACGGCGCGGCCCTTCCACGCCGCGGCGGTCGCGTCCGCGAGCGGCTCGACCGGCGTGTGCGCGAGCACGTCGACGCCGGCGGCCGCGGCCACGGCGGCGCTCGCGTCCGTCAGCGCGTGCACCGCGACCTTCAGGTGGTGCGCGTGCGCGGCGGCCACCGCGGCCGGTAAGAGCTCCGGCTCGAGGCCGTCGCCGTCGAGCGCGACCTTGATCACCTTCGCGCCCTCGCGGGCGAGCCGGTCGATGGTGTCGCGCACGCATCGCTCGTCGGCGCAGCCGATGCCGTAGCCGTCCTTGCCCCACGCGTCGAGCGGATAGCCTCCCGGGTGGGTGAGCATCGGGCCCGCGCGCAAGACGGTGATGGCGGCAGGATCGCGCAGTGCGCGCTCGGGCGCGGCGAGATCGACGGCGGCGAGCACGCCGTGCGCGGCGAGCTGCGCCGCAACCGGGTCGAATGACAGGTGAACGTGGCTGTCGACGATCGGCGGCCAGTGAACGCTGCCGGCCCCGGCGGGTCCGACCGGAGCAGGCGCACTGCACGCGGCGATCAGGAACAGGAGGACGCGCATTGGTGTAGCTTTCGATCTACATGAGTCGTCAAGGTCCCATCGTCTTCGTCATGGCGGCTGGCCTCGGCACGCGGATGAAGAGCGACACCGCGAAGGTGCTGCACAAGATCGCCGGTCGCCCGATGCTGCACTGGATCGTGAGCGCGGCGCGCGGCGCGGGAGCCGAGCGGATCGTCGCGATCCTCGGCCACCAGCACGAGGCGGTGACGGCCTCGCTGGACCAGTACTTCGGGGCGGGTGCGGTCGACATCGCGATCCAGCACGAGCAGCGTGGCACCGGCCACGCGGTCAAGTGCGCGCTCCCTGCCGTTACGAACGAGTCCGACGACCGGATCGTCGCGATCCTGTGCGGCGACGCGCCGCTGCTCCACACCGATCGCATCGCCGAGCTCGTCCGCGCGTGCGCCGACAACCCGGCGGGGCTCGCGATGTTGACGACGCGCCCCGATCGCGACATGGCCTACGGCCGCGTCGTGCGCGACGGCAAGGGCGTCGTCGAGAAGATCGTCGAGCACCTCGACGCGACGCCGGAGCAGCGCGAGCTCCCCGACACCAACGCGAGCATCTACGCGATCCGGCTCGGCCACCTGCGCCGCGATCTCGACAAGCTGCGCCCGAACAACGCCAAGGGCGAGCTGTACCTCACCGATCTGGTCGCCGACGCGTACGCGCGCGGCGGTGCGGTCGCGATCGACGCGCCGTTCGCCGAGGTCACCGGCATCAACGATCGCGTCGATCTCGCCGCGGTCGAGGCCGCCGCGCGCCAGCGCATCAACGAGCACTGGATGCGCGCCGGCGTCACGATGATCGATCCGCGGTCGACGTACATCGACGCCGACGTCGGCCCGCTCGGCAGGGACGTGTGGCTCGGCCCGAACGTCGCGCTGCGCGGCAAGACCTCGCTGGGCGACCGCGTGCGCGTCGACGCCGGCGCGGTGCTCACCGATGCGAACGTCGCGGCGGACGCGTACGTCAAGCCGTACTCGGTGATCACCGACGCGCAGATCGGAGACCGCGTCGAGATCGGGCCGTTCAGCCACTGCCGTCCAGGTACGCGGATCGACGAGGACGCGCGGCTCGGCAACTTCGTCGAGACCAAGAAGACGCACCTGATGGCGGGCGCGAAGGCCAACCACCTCGCGTACCTCGGCGATGCGTCGATCGGCAAGAAGGCGAACATCGGCGCCGGCACGATCACGTGCAACTACGACGGGTTCAGCAAGCACCAGACGACGATCGAGTCCGGCGCGTTCATCGGCTCGGACAGCCAGCTGGTCGCTCCGGTCACGGTCGGGCGCGACGCGTACGTCGCATCCGGAACCACCGTGACCAATGACGTGCCGCGCGGTTCGCTCGCGCTGTCGCGCGTCAAGCAAGTGGTCAAGGAGGGTTGGGCGGATCGCTTCCGCGAGGTCCAGGCCAAGCGCAAGAAGTCCGGTGAAGGCGAGCACTGAGATGCTATCCCTGAGGTGTGTACTGCTCGATCGATAGGATCGACGTCACCGCGCAGATCGACGGCAAACCCGTCGTGATCCAGCACGATCATCGCGCGTTCGCCGAGATCGAGGCCGAGCCGGAGCTGTCCGCGCTGTTCGCGATGTCGCGCGTGCTCAACGCGCGCTGCCACCTCGCGGACGAGGGACACGCCGGCGCGCGCGTGCACTACCAGATGGTCGATGCACCGCCGGACGAGTTGCGCGAGGCGCTCGCCGCGGTCGGCGCGATGCTCGGCACCGGCCCGCGCATGGTGACCCTCGGGCTGGCCTCGGAGATCGCCGCGTCCGAGATCGCCGACCGCTGCTTCACGCGGCTCGCGCGGCGCGCCGCGGCCCGCGTCGGCTCGCGCGATCTCGCGATCGCGCTGCGCATGCTCGAGGACCAGACCGTGGCTGCACCGCCACCGCGCGGCGACGAGCCGGCGTACTGGAGCCGCGTGCTCGAGCTCGCGGCGCTCGCCGGCGAGC
>JBLMXA010000614.1:0-5160 GCA_050257515.1 Acidobacteriota bacterium
GCGGGCGAGCTGGGCACCCTCCTCCGACCACGAGCGGAACGTCACGGTCGCCGACCGGCGGTCCTCGCTCGCGTGCACGCCGACGAGCCCGCCGCTGTGGCGGTACGGGCACAGCAGCGCGATGCGGCGCAGGCGCTCGAGGTCGGCCTCGGTCAGCTCCCGCTCGCCCGCGTGCACCGTGATGTCTGCCGGGTGCGCCGACTCGGGCGACGCGACCGAGAACGTGTCACCGGCGAGCTTGGCGTTCGGCACGAACACGCGCGCGCCGTCGTCGCCGATCACGGTGATGCCGAAGATGCCGACGTCCGCGACGATGCCGTCGACCGCGCCGAACCGCAGGCGATCGCCGATCCGCACGCGCCCGCGCCAGATCATGACGAGCCCCCACACCCACGCGCGGCCGCGCAGCGCGATGCCGAGCCCTCCCGCCGCGGCGAGCACGGCGAGCGAGATCCCGAGGAGCAGCGGCGCGCGCCGCCACAAGAACCAGATCACGACGATCGCGACGATCGCGACGGTGGTCGCGTTGAGCGACGCCGAGACGACCGCACGCACGCGCGGCGTCAGCCGCCGCTCCTGGCCGATCGCGAGCCGCAGCCGCCACGCGCCGAGCAGCATCGCGATGAGGACGACCGTGAGGATCCACGTCCACGGCGAGCTGAGCGTCTCGATCAGCGAGCGCACGTCGGAGGACAGGCGATCGGCGAACGCGGGCTGCTCGGGCGGCGTCATCACACCGCTCCCCGGGGCCGGAGCCCGAGCTCGGACAGCCCCGAGCACACCGCATCGACGAGGTGCGGCGGCACCGCGAGCGTCGAGCGCCCCGCCGTCGCCTCGAGCAGCCCGGCGCTGCGCAGCGGCAGCACGAAGCGATCGATCTCGCTCGCCGGCACCGCGAGCCCCTCGGCGAGGTCCTCGGCGGACAGCTCGACGTAGCGGGTGACGAGCGCGAGCGCCGCGAGCGGCCCCGCCCCGAGGTGGCGCAGGAACGGCACGCCGGGCGCGTGCGGCTCGCGCGCGACGAAGCCGCCCCCATCGGGCGCGGTGCTGCGCGCGTGGATCAACACGGCGCGGCGCAGGTTGCCGCGCGCGATGCGCGCGAGCGCGTGGACGTACCGGCGATGCGCCTCCTTCGGCCGCAACCGCGTGCGCCGCGAGCCGTCGACGCAGCGGACCTCGAGCCCCGAGAACTGGATCCGCGCCTGGACGACCTGATCGAGCTCCTCCGGCGCGAGCGGCGCCAGCTCGAGGCGGCGGCCGAACGTCTCGGAGATGTGCACGAACGGATCGACGAGCTCGACCGTCGCGGTCTGCGCGGTCACGACCCAGTGCGTGTGCGCGGCGGTCGCGCGGACGAGCCGCAGGAACCGAGCGAGATCCTCGATACCCGCCGGCGACAGCCCGAGGAACCGCTCGAGATCGTCGAGCAGCACGATCGCCGGCGCCTTGCGCAGCGCGCTCGCGAGCGCGGCCTCGTCGCCGGCGGCGCCGAGCTCGGCAGCCATCGCGGCCAGCGGGCCGCCGCGCCGCGCGTGATAGCGCGCGTCGATGCGGATCACGCGCCGGCGCGCGAGGCGGTGGCCGAGCACGTTGATCATCGAGGTGCGGCCGCTGCCGCGCTCGCCGCTGATCAGCACGCTCGTGAAGTCCTCGGTGTCGCCGGGCTGCAGCGAAGCGACGAGCGCGTCGAGCTGCGCGCGCCGTGCGGTCGCGAGCCGCACGTCCTCGATCGGCGCGGCCGACACGAGCTCCTTGTACGCCGCCGGCAGCGGCAGCGTCTCGATCGCCGCGTGGTGGCGCGCGACGTACTCGCGCATCGCCACCGCGTCGAGCTTCGCGTTACCGGTGCGGATGATCCACTCGCGCACGTCGGTGCGGCGCAGCACCGAGCGCGCGAACGCCTCGACGCGGCGGCGGACCTGCGTGCCGCGCCTGACCACGCGATCGAGGATGCGGCTCCACCACCGCCAGCGCTGGCGGCTCGGGTGCGCGCGCGACGATTCGGGCGAGGCCTTGCCGAGAGCGACCGCGACGTGCGCGCGCGTGCCATCGACGACCTTCGCCGCGGCCGCGGTCGCGGCCTCGCCGGCGCTCGCGAGATCGTCGAGCATCCCCTGCAGCAGCTTCTTCGCCCGCGCGACCGGCTCGCGTGCCGCCTGCAGCCGCGACTCGAGCGTGCCGGCGCCTGCCTGCTCGATGCCGCGGGTCGCGACCGACAGCGCCTGGTTGATCTGCGCGTCGATCGCGGACACGAGATCGCCGAACGGCCGCATCGCGGCGAGCAGCTCCGGCGCGAAGCCCTCGATCAGCTCCTCCTCGAGTCGGCGCGCGGGCTCGAGCGTGACGAGCGGCAGGTCGTGCGTCGCCTCGACGCGCGCGTGACGATCGACGACGACGAGCCTGGCCGGCAGGCCCTCGAGGCGCGTCGCGAGCCGCGTCAGCAGCTGCGATTCCTGGGTCGCGTGGTAGTACTTGAGCTGCAGCCCGCGCAGGCGCGCCGCGGCGTGCTCGTCGTACGCCTGCTCGAGCGACTCCGACAGCACGACGATCGGATCGCGGTCACCAGAGGTCGCCTGCAACGTGCCCCAGTCGTCGGGCCCCGGCAGCCGGTCGGCGAGCGTGCGGATCGTCGGCACGATCTCCTGCGCGACCGTGCCCTGCGGGCGCCGCACCATGAGCTCGAGCTCGTCGTCGAGCGTCGCCGCGACGTAGGCGTAGAGCGCGTCGGCGTGGAGCGTCGTCATCCGGCCGCGCAGCACCTTGCGCCCGCGATCGCCGACCGCATCGAGCTCGCCGAGCAGCTGCGCGATCCGCTCCTCCATCTCGAACAGCCCCAGCCGCGCCGGTGGGAAGCCCGGACCGCCGAGCGACGCGAGCTGATCGTGCAGGATCTCGATCACGTCGGCGACCGCGAGCTGGAGATCGGTCGCCGCGGCCTCGGTGAACTGGTTCGCGCGGCGCACGATCGCCTGCGTCGCGGTCTCGACGTCGGTCTCGTCGTTGACGAGCCGCGCGAGCTCCGCCAGCATCTCGCCGCGCGCGTCGAACCACGACGGCAGCACGTTCGCGAGCGCCTCGGCGAGCCGCTCCTCGCTCGCGTAGCGCGCGGCGAGCCGCACCGGCACGGTGCGCTTCGGCTTGAGCCACACGAGCCGCGCGAGCCGCTTGCCGATCTTCGACGCCGTCACGAACAGGCCGTCGCGCAGCGCCAAGCCGAGCAGCTTGCGCTCGGTCACCACCTTCAGGCGCTCGGGCAGCCGTTCGGTCAGCGCGCACGCCTCGACGTGCGCGGTCCTCAGCTGCTGCTCGAGGCCGTCGCTCGGATCGGCCGCCGCGGTCTCGAGCATCGTGCGCACCGCCGCGGCCGTGCTGTCGTGCTTCTTGTGCTCGCTGAAGATCCGCGCGATCGCGGCCTTGCCGCGGTCGGCGAGCGGCGCGAGCACCTGCTCGCGCATGTGGGCCACCCAGCGCTCGAGATCGCCGCCGAACCGCGCGAGCGCCTCCTTGAGGCGCGCGTCGGAAAGCGCGGGCAGCTCGCGCATGCGCGGCGCGTCGGGTGCGCTGACGATCGCGACCGGGCCGGTGCGGCGCGTCGGCTTGGGCGCGGCGCGTCCCGGGATCTCGCCGGCACGGCCGAGCGCGGTGCCGAGCAGCACCGGGCCGACGAGCAGGTGGATCGCGATGATCGCGAGCCCGATCCGCAGGATCTGGTCGTGCAGCTCCGGCACCTGCTGAGACGCGAGGATCGTCAGGCCGAGCGTGACGCCCGCCTGCGGGATGAACCCGTACCAGCCGTGCTTGCGGATCGCCGGGCCCTCACGGCCGACCCACACGCCGAACCGCGTCGACACGTAGTAGACGAGCGCGCGGCCGACCGCAGCGCCGCCGGCGAACGGCAGCACCGACACGGTCGCCTCGAGATCGACGCGCGCGCCCGCGGTCGTGAAGAACACGACGAACACCGGCAGCGACACGCGCTGCAGCGAGGGCAGCAGGTGGTGCTCCTGGTCGGAGAAGTTGCGGATGACGAACCCCGTCGTGATCAGCACGAGCAAGAGCTCGAGATTCAGGTGGGTCGAGACCTCCGCGGTCAGCAGCACGGCGACCACGGCGCCGAGCAGCAGCTCGCGATGGATGTACTTGACGTAGAGGATGAGCAGCACGCCGACCGCGGCGCCGACCGCGATCGACAGGCCGAGCCGCTCGGCCATCTCCTGGATCACCGGCGCGATGCCGCCGCTGGCTCCGGGCGAGATCGCGTCGCGGCCGATGCCGATCGTCACCGCGAGCACGACGATCACGACGACCGCGTTGAGCACGGCGAGACCGAGCGCGATGTCGGTCAGCCGGCCGCGCGCCTTGGTCTCGCGCACCATCGCGAGCGTGATCGATGGCGACGTGGCGGTGCCGAGCACCGCGATCAGCGCGCACAGCAGCAGCGCCTTGTTGTCGCCGTCGACCGGCAACGGCAGCAGGTAGCGGTGCGCGAGGAACAGCCCGCCGCCGACGACGACGAGCAGCAGCACGAGCGTCGCGACGATGATCGCCGCCATCGTGCGCATCACCCGGCGCATCGCGGCGACCTCGATCTCGAGGCCCGCGGACAGCGCGATGAGGCCCAGCGCGAGCGTGTTGAACACGCCCATGTCGTCGACGACGGGCTGCGACAGCACGCCGATGATCTCGGGGCCGAGCACGATGCCGCTGATGATGTAGCCGGTGATCCGCGGCAGCCCGACCGCGTTGACGAGATCGCCGAACGTGAACGCCGCGAGCACGACGAACCCGATCGACGCGAGCGCCATGCCGGCGTTCGACTGGTTCGGGCCCTGGGCGGCCTCGAGCACGTACATGAGGCCGAGCGCGGCGGCGATGACGAACAGGCGGCGCACGCGTCACACCTTCCTGGCCGCCGGCGGCGTCTCGGCGACGGCGCGCAGCCGGCTGCGCCCGCTCTCGCCCGCGTTGGACAGAAATCGCCGCAGCCGCCCGGGCGCGAGCGCGTCGAGCAGCACCATCGGGGTCAGGATGGTCGCGAGCACGATGCTGCCCTCTTCCGGGTAGACCTGCGCGTGGTTGATCGCGATCGCCGCGGCGAGCCCGCCCTGCGCGAGCAGCGCCGAGCCGACGCTGACGACCGGCGCGAGGCTCGCGCGCGTG
>JBLMXA010000615.1:0-4384 GCA_050257515.1 Acidobacteriota bacterium
AGCACGAGCTTCTCGCCGCTCGTGACCTCGGTCGCCTCGTGCAGCACGCGGTGCTGGAACATGAGCGCGCGGCCGTCGAGCGCGTCGTCGACCGTCCACACGAGCGGCTGCGAGAGATCGAGATGACCGGCGTACACACCTCGAGTGTAGAGGAACGAGACTCAGCGAGAACGGGAGTTCACGGCACGCGCCGTGTAAGACGGCGCGGCATGCGACCTCTCCTCCTCGTGTGTGCTCTGTCCGCGCCGGCCGCCGCCGGCGTGCTCGATCTCGATCTCGGCGTGCAGGCGACCACGACCGCATGGCCCGACGATCACGGCGGCGGCGCCGCGCTCGGCGCGACGTGGTGGTTCCGGCCGTGGCTCGGCGCGAGCTTTGTCGGCAAGGAGCAGTACGCGACCGTCGACGATCGCTTCCTCGGCTACTACAGCGTCAACGTCGCCGGCCGCCAGCCGCTGGGCCCGCTGCGCGCGACCGCCACGCTCGGCGTCGTCCACCAGCACGAGGAGCCGCGCGCCGCGTACATGGACCAGCCGGGACTGTCGATCGTCGGCGTCGCCGACGGGATCCGCCACCGCTTCGCGTCGCGCGCGGGCGTCCAGCTCGCGCTGCCGGTGCGCGACACCGCGCACGGCGATCTCTACGTCGCGCTCGACCTCGACGGCACCTACTTCACCGACGACGACAAGGGGCCGCGCTGGATGACGAGCGCGGGCCTGTCGTTCGGCATGACCTACGACTTCGCGAGGACGAAATGAGGAAAGCGAGCGTGGTGGAGGTGCAGGGTGGGCTTGCGCGGGAGGCCGAGCGAAGCGAGGACCTCCCGTGAAGCGTGCGCTGCTCGTGCTCGTCGTCGCGGCGTGCGATCCGGCGCCGATGACGATCGACCAGTATCCGTGCCCGGCCGACGGCACGATGCTGACGTACGACAACTTCGGGGCGCAGTTCCTCGCCGACCACTGCAACACGTGCCACTCCGCCGACTACGCAGCGCGCCACGGCGCGCCCGACTCGTACCGGTTCGACACGCTCGACGAGGTGCACGCGCACGCCCCGCGCATCTTCGTGCGTGCGGCCGGGCCCAACACCTCGATGCCGCCGGGTCCGTACGATCCGCCGCTGGAAGACCGGGAGCGGCTCGCCGAGTGGCTCGCCTGCGGCGCGCCCTGACGCCTGGCTACTGGCGTGGCCACCCCAAACCGCGCCAAATCCCTGCCCCGGGAGATGGCACGCGCGCTGCTCTTCACGGGAGCAGGCAGTATGCGCACCGCATCTTCAGGTACTTACAGAGGCTGCATCGCGGCAGCCCTGGTCGCACTCGTCGCCGTCGTGGCGACGTCGATGCTGTTCTAGCTGTTCTAGAAGTAGTAGCTCGCGCCGATCGTGAACTGGCCGCCCGACCAGCGGTCGGTGCCCGCGGCCATCGTCGGCGCGGGAGGCGGCGGCTGCGTCGTCGTCGTCGAGCCAGCCGGCGCCGGCGCGACCGGCATCACCGTGTCCGCGTTCTTCTGCGGGCCGATGCCCATCGCGCGCAGCTCGGCGTGGATCGCGAACTGCGTCCAGCGATGCTCGAGGCCGATGCCGAGCGTGCCGACGGGACGGTTCGCATCGGACACCTGCTGGTCGGTCGCGCCGGTCTGCACCACCGACATGCCGCCGAGGCCGCCCATCACCCACCAGTTCCAGTGCTGCTCGGGCGCGAAGCGATAGCGGAGGTCGATCGTCGCCAGGTGCGCCTCGAGATCGCCCTTCGTGCCGTCGGGGAGCTGCTGCTGGCCGCCGCCGAGCGCGAGCTCGAGCTCGAGGTGGAGCGTCGCGCGATAGCGGAGCGACAGCTCGCCGACGCCGAACTCGGTCTTGTTGTCGGGCGTGTCCTTCGGCGCGACCGACAGCGAGCCGACCGACAGGCCGACCGCCCACCGGTTGTTCATCACCGACGGCGCCGCCGGGACCGGCGTGGCGGTGTACATCGACGGTCCGCCCTCGACGGGCATGTCGCCCGGCGCCTGCGCGAGCGCGGTGGCGGAGCCGGCAGCGATGACGAGGAACGCGGCAGCAGCGGCGCGGAGCATCATGCTTCCGCCATGGTTCCACGGCTCGTGCCATCGCAACCAGCAGAAAACGCGCGGCCCGACCATCACGCGCGCGTGGTCAGATCCGACATCCGACACCGCGAATGTCGCGGCTTCCTACACTAAGATGAGGGTCGTGGCTGGACGTACCTTTGCCATCGGGGACATCCACGGCGATCTCGAGGCCTTGCAGGTGCTGTTCCAGCGCTTGCCGGAGCTCGAGACCGGCGACACGGTCGTGTTCCTCGGCGACTACATCGACCGCGGCCCCTACTCGGCAGGTGTGGTCGCGTGGGTGCGCGACTTCGCGCGGGCGACCCGGGCGAAGGTCGTGACGTTGCGCGGCAACCACGAGGATGCGTGGCTGCAGGTGATCGAGCGCGGCTGGCCGGAGTTCATCCTGCCGCGCGGCAACGGCTGCCTCGAGTGCTACCGCTCGTTCACGAACGGCGCGCTGCCGCACGACGACGAGTCGCCGACGCCGGCCGAGCTCGACCACATGTGCTCGGGCATGTTCTTTCCAGCCGACGTCGTCGCGTGGATGAGCGAGATGCCGTTCTTCTACGAGGACGACCACGCGATCTACGTGCACGCCGGCATCAAGCGCCACGGCGATCACTTCCCGCACCCGTCGGAGGTCGATCCGCAGCGCGCGCTGTTGTGGCTGCGCGATCGCGACTTCTTCGAGAACTATCGCGGCAAGCTCGTCGTGTTCGGGCACACGACGACGCGCACGCTGCCGAACGAGCTGTCGACGTACACGCCTGACGATCCGAGCGACCTGTGGGCCGGGCCCTCGTGCATCGGGCTCGACACGGCGTGCGGCAAGGGCGGCTTCCTCACCGCGTTCGAGCTGCCGGCGAAGCGCGTGTACGAGTCGCGTGGCTGACAGCGCGCGCACCCAGGGCGGTGCCGCACGCGTCGCGCGCGCGCTCGCGTCGCCGATCGGCGTGCTCGTCACGCTGCCGCTGCTCGTCGCGGCGGTCGGCCTCGGCATCCTGCTCGTCGGCCGCGACGCGACGCTGACCGCGTCCGACGACATGGCGCGCCACCAGCTCGCCGAGCAGGCCGGCGGCGTGCAGCACGAGATCGCGTTCGCGCTCGATCAGGCCGATCCGCTGCTCGCGCGGCTGCGCGTGCTCGCCGACGAGCAGCGACCGGTCGACGACGTGCTCGTGCGCATGCACGACCTGATCGTCGGCCGGCCGGGCGCCGCGTACGTCAGCATCAGCTTCCCCGACGGCACGTTTCGCGGCGCGTACCTCACGCCCGACAAGCAGCTGCAGGTGCAGGAGAGCCGGATCGGCGGCGAGGTGCAGCGGTTCGTCGTCGAGCGCGGCGCGCTGCGCCAGGTGCTGCACGAGCCCAACCTGTACGACCCGCGCGAGCGCGACTTCTACAAGCTCGCGGTGAAGACCGGCGCGCGCGCGTGGACCGAGCCGTACACGTTCTTCAAGAGCCACGAGACCGGCATCACGTGCACCGAGCCGGTGCTCGACGACGCGCACGTGCTGCGCGCGGTGCTCACGGTCGACTTCGACGTCGGCGCGCTGTCGACGTTCCTCGCGCGGCCCGCGCTCGACCAGGCGCGCACGGTCGCGTTCACCCGCGACGGCGCGATCCTCGCGTACCCGGACACGGACAAGCTGCCCGCGAGCGACCGGCTGCTGCGGCACGAGGACCTCGGCGATCCAGCCCTCGACGCGCTGTTCGCGGAGAAGCTCGCGCCCGCCGCGCTGCAGTTCGTGCAGCTGTCGACCACGGACGGCGCGTACCTCGCGTCGATCGCGCCGATCGGCGGCAAGCGCGCCGGCGTCGCGGTGCCGCTCGACTGGTTCGTCGCCACGGTCGTCCCCGAGCGCACGCTGCTCGCCGCGACGCACCGGCTCGAGCGCTCGAGCGCGCTCGCGAGCGGAGGGGCGCTGCTCGCCGCGGTCGCGCTCGCGCTCGTGCTCGCGTGGAACCTCGTGCGCATGCGGCGGCAGGTCGCGGCGTCGCGCGCGGAGGCGCGCAGCGCCCAGGCCCGCGCGCGCGAGCTCGGCAGCTACCGGCTCGTCGGCAAGCTCGGCACCGGCGGCCTGGGCGAGGTGTGGCGCGCCGAGCACCGGCTGCTCGCGCGCACCGCGGCGATCAAGCTGATCCGGCCCGAGGCGCTGCACGACCCGCGCGCGGTCGACGAGATCCGCGAGCGATTCCGGCGCGAGGCGCAAACGCTGGCGTCGTTGAAGTCGCGCCACACGATCGCGATCTTCGACTACGGCATGACCGCCGAGGGCACGTTCTATTACGTGATGGAGCTGCTCGACGGCATG
>JBLMXA010000616.1:0-7290 GCA_050257515.1 Acidobacteriota bacterium
CCGATGCCGCGCTCGTCGCCGGCGCGGTGCTCGACGCGCTGCCGCTCGCCGCATTTCGCCGCGCGTTCGCCGAGCTGCGGCGCGCGCCGGCCGCCGACGAGGCCGCCCGCATCGCCGATGCCGAGCGCGCGATCGGAGGCCTGCGATGATCGCCGCGCGCACCCATCACGGCGCCCAGGGCCTGTCGGGCGCACTCCTCTATATAGAGGGGACGCATCGCGTCATGATGGGCGAGGACGTGGTGATCCGGGCGCGCGGCCAGGCGCCGCGGCGAGGGCAGGTGATCGACGCCGGCTCCGAGGTCACGGTCGTGCAGGTCCTCGAGGACACGCTCGGGCTATCGCCGGCGCGCGCCGAGATCGAGCTGACCGGCATCACCGCGTCGGCGCCGGTCGGGCGCGAGCTGCTCGGGCGCGTGCTGTCGGGCGTCGCCGCGCCGCTCGATGGATTGCCTGCGCCGGTCGGCGACGCGACGCGTCCGGTCTTTGGCGCGGCGATGAACCCAGCGCGCCGCGTGCCGCCGAGCGACTTCATCGAGACCGGGATCTCGGCGATCGACGGCCTCGACACGCTCGTGCGCGGCCAGAAGCTGCCGGTGTTCTCCGGCGCCGGGCTGCCCGCGCTCGAGCTCGCCGCGCAGATCATCGAGCAGGCGAAGGTCGCGAGCGGCCAGCCGTTCGCGGTCGTGTTCGCCGCGATCGGGATCACCGCGCGCGAGACGCGGCTGTTCGTCGATCGCTTCCGCGGCACGCGCGCGCTCGAGCGCACCGTGCTCTACCTCAACGAGACGCGCGATCCGACGATCGAGCAGCTGCTCGCGCCGAGGTTCGCGCTCGCCGAGGCCGAGCACCTCGCGTTCGATCACGGCATGCACGTGCTCGTCGTGATGGCCGACATCGCGCACTACTGCGAGACGCTGCGCCAGGTCGCCGCGGCGCGCGACGAGGTACCCGGGCGTCGCGGCTATCCCGGTTACATGTACACCGACCTCGCGTCGATCTTCGAGCGCGCGGGCGTGCTCGCCGGGCGCGGCGGCTCGGTGACGCAGCTGCCGATCGTGACGATGCCCGACGACGACATCACGCATCCGGTGCCCGATCTCACCGGCTACATCACCGAGGGGCAGATCGTGCTATCGCGCACGCTGCACGGTCAGGGCATCTTCCCGCCGATCGACGTGCTGCCGTCGCTGTCGCGCCTGATGAACGCGGGCATCGGCGCCGGCAAGACCGTGCGCGAGCACCGGCGGTGGGCCGACCAGCTGTACGCGCTGTACGCGCGCGGCCGCGACGCCCGGCTGATGGCATCGATCGTCGGCGAGGCGGGCCTCGGCGAGGCCGATCGCCGCGCGCGCGACTTCGCGACGCGGTTCGAGCAGCAGCTGCTCGCGCAGGGCCGCGCGCGCCGCGATCTCGCCGAGACGATCGCGATCGGCTGGCGGCTGCTCGAGAGCCTGCCGCGCGACGATCTCGAGCGCATCGACGACGAGACGTGGGCGCGCCGCCCGGGGGCCACGCCGTGACGCCGCGCAGCGCCCCCACGCGCGCCGAGCTGCTGCGCGATCGCCGGCTCGCCGATCGCGTCGCGCGAGGAGCTGCGCTGCTGCGCCGCAAGCGCGAGGCGCTCGTGCGCGCGATCGTGCCGCTCGCGCGACCCGCGGCCGAGGCGCGCCGCGCGATCGAGGACACCGCCGCCGCCGCGTACGGAGCCGAGCTCGCCGCGCTCGCGCAGCACGGCGAGGGCGCGGTCGACGCGACCGGCCAGCCGCCGCGCGAGCTGGAGGTCACGCTCGAGGTCGAGCGCATGTGGGGCGTCGTCGTGCCGGCGCTGCGCGACCTGCCGAGCTGGCCGCGCGGGCTCGCGGCGCGCGCGACGGCGCCGGCGACGACCGGCACCGCGCTGTTCGACGCCGCGAACCGCTTCGAGGACATGCTCGCGCAGCTGCTCGACGCGGTCGCGCGCGAGTCGAGCGTACGCGCGCTCGGCGCCGCGCTCGCGCGGACGTCGCGCCAGCTGCACACGCTCGAGCAGCGCGTCGCGCCGGAGCTCGCGTCGCGGATCGCCGCGACGTCGGCCGCGCTCGAGGAGCGCGATCGCGACGATCACGTCCGGTTGCGCAAGCTGCGGGCGGTCACCGCTCGCAAGACCGGCCGCTGAGTGGCACGTCCGATGCTCGGGGATGGGCGTGCACTCAGGAGGCAAATCATGAAGACGATCACGAAGGTTCTTTCGTTGGCCGCGTGCGCGGCTGCGCTTTCTGCGCCGCGCCTCGCGCGCGCCGACGAGCCGAGCGAGTTCAACTACTCGTGGAACGAGAGCCGGCTGCGCTCAGGCTTCGGCGTAAGCACACTTCTCGGCGGCGGCGTCACCGGGTTCACGAATCAAGCGATGCGCAATTACATGGACAGCAACGTCGGCGGGCTGTGGAACCTGCGCGTGACGATCGGCTCGCACACGCCGCTCGCGCTCGACCTCGGTTACGTAGGCACGGCCGCACGGATCAACTCGTCGATCATCAACAAGTGGGGAACGCTCGTCGGCACCACCGCGGAGGCGGACCTGCGCTGGAACATCCTGCCGCACTACGCGTGGAACCCGTACGCGTTCGCCGGCATGGGCTGGCAGCGTTACGACATCACCGGCGGGTCGTTCACGCTGTCGGATACGGGGATGAACCCGAGCGACAACTCGATCGTGTTCCCGATGGGTGCGGGAATCTCCTATCGCGACACGACCGGGCTCGTGCTCGATGTCCACGGCACGTTCCGCGCGAACACCAGCTACGGCCTCGTGCCCGAGAGCCTCGGCAGCACGGCGTCGGCACCAATGCACAGCTGGGAAGCGAGCGGCGCGGTTGGCTACGAGTTCTGACGAGACGAAGCGCACAGATTGCAGTTGAGTCGCGCCACCGCACTCGCGTACTCTGCACCGGTTGCGCGACCTGGGGATCGTGCTGGTGCTGCTCGTCGGGTGCACGTCGCCGCCGCAAGGCAAGGCGGTGACGTTCGATCCGTGCGAGCCCGTGGCCGTCGCGTCGGCCGGCGCGAGCGCCGACCAGCTCGCGAGCATCGACGACGCGATCGCGCTGTGGCACGCCGACGGGGTCACCGCGCTGTCGCGCGCGGACGCCGCGCAGGTCTCGATCGTGTTCCGCGACGCGCCCGACGCGATGTACGGCTACTACGACGCGCCGAACGCGACGGTCTACATCAACACGCGGATCGTCGATCCCGCCGAGCGCGCGGTCACGATCGCGCACGAGCTCGGCCACGCGTTCTCGCTCGTCCACATCGCCGCCGCCACCCGCGCCTCGGTGATGAACCCGGGAAACCTGACGGTCGCGCCGAATGCCGGCGACGAGGCCGCACTGGTTGCGGCCTGGGGCGCGTGCCCTGCGCCGTGACGCGCTGGCACGCGCGATGCTCCCTCGTGGGCACATGGCAATTCTGTGGCTCCTCGTGGGCGTCGCGACCGTGCTGATGCTCGGATGGTTACTCGCACCGGCGGCGCGCGGTGAAGGCGAGCCCGCGGACGAGATCGTCAAGCGGCGCTACGCGCGCGGCGACATCGATCACGAGACGTACGAGCGTCTGCTGAGCGACCTGCACGCTCACTAGATGAGCGGCGCGACCTCGAGGGCCTCGCGGCCGCCGCCCGGGACACCCGCGAGCAGATCGATGATCTCGGCCTCCGACACCGGCCACACCTCGCGGAAGCGCGCCCCGATCGCGAACAGCTCCGGATCCGATTCCAGGCACACGACGCGATCGAGATCGGCGCGCACGGCGGCGAGCGCCGCCGAATTCGCGACCGGCACGGCCAGCGTGATCCTCGTCGCGCCGCGCTTGCGCAGCGACCACACCGCCGCGTGCACGGTGCCGCCCGAGAGCAGGCCATCGTCGACGAGGATCACGTCGCGCCCGCGAACCTCCGCGGGCGGCCGATCGCGCAGCAGCTTGGCCTGCCGGGCGACCTCGGCGAGCTCGCGCACCGCGAGCTGCTCGACGCGTTCGCGCGCGATCGACTCCTGGGCGACGATCGCGTCGTCGATGTAACCGACATCACCCTCGGCAACCGCGCCGATGGTGATCGGTGTCGCTCCGTCAGCGACGAGCTTGCTCACGACGCAGATGTCGAGCGGAATGCCGAGCAGGCGCGCGACCTCCGCGGCGACCGGCACGCCACCGCGCGTGATCCCGACGACGAGCGGGCGGACGAGGTGGAGGGAACGAAGCGATGTCGCGAGCTGACGGCCCGCATCGGCGCGGTTCATGAACGTCATGACGGGATCCACAGCAAGCCCCGCGCCGACGGCAGCCGCGTCGCTCGCGCATCGGTTGCAGGCGCAGCTCGTGGTCTGGATGATGCAACCCGGGGCCGGCATGAAGTCCGCGTCGTCGGAACCGATGCATCAGCAGCTGGCACAGCCCAAGCGCGGGCTGCTTCGCTACGCGATGGATCGCCACCACGAGCTCGAGGACGCGTGCCGCGAGCTGCGCGTCGATGCGAGCCACTGGGACGGGCTCGACGCCTCGCTGCGCGAGCACATGGCCGCCGAGGAGGAGCTGATCATCCCGGCGTTCCAGCTGTCGGATCCCGAGGAGGCCGACGAGCTGCGGACCGAGCACGCGCACCTCCGCGCGCTGCTCGACGAGATCGGGGAGCACGTGCACCGTCACGGCGTCCACGCCGAGCGGCTGCGGCGGCTCGACACCGCGCTCCGCGCCCACGCGGCGCGCGAGGACGCGTCGTTGTACCCGTGGGCGGAGCACCACTTGCCGCTGGTGGCCCGCCGCCAGGTCTTGCTGCGGATCAGTCACTGGCTCAGGCGACGCGCCGCGACGCGCTGATCGCGGTCCGCACCAGCTGCGAGCGGACGCCACGCCCGTGCAGGCGTTGCGGGCTCGCGCGAAGACGGTCGTGGCATGTCGCTTGTAGGAACCCTCCTCGTGGCGACCGAGTCCCCTGCCCCGCTGGCGCTCGCGAGACGGCCCAAGTCCATGAGCCTGACGCCCGTCGCGGTCGCCGGAATCACCGCGGGGGTGCTGTCGACGAGCCTGGTGCTGCCGATCGGCCTCGTGTTTCTCGTCACCGCGATCAGCGTGCTCGGCGTGCTCGCGGTGCGGACGGGTGTCGCGCCGGTTCGCGAGGCGCTTGCCGTGTATTCCGTACAGCGCGCACGTTACGCGCGCCGCGACGCGCGCGAGCGGCTGCTGTCGCCGACGAGCTTCTCGCGGGAGACCCTGTTCGAGCTGACCCGGCTGGTCGACGACATCGAGCGCAACGATCCGCCGCTCGCGGAACGCTTCGATCTGGAGGCGTTGCTCGATCGGTTCGTGATGCTGACGAACGGCCACGAGCGCGCGATGCGTGCCGTCGGCATGGCGAGCCGCGTCCAGCTCGAGCGGATGTGCGAGAGCTACCGCAGCGATCCCGGCGCGCATCCACAGCGCCTCGACATCGCGGAGCGCCGCCTGCGCAGCCAGCTGCAGTGCGAGGCGCGCGCCGAGCTGCTCGCCGACGAGCTCGCGATCGTCTCCGATCTGATCCGGCTGATCGCGCAGCGCGCCGCGTGCCCGGACGATCCGCAGCCCGACGAGGACATCGAGCGCGACCTGGCCGAGCTCGATGCCGACGAGGCCGCGCGCAAGCTGCTCGCCGCGGAGTTTCACTGAGCCTCCTCGGTACGCGTGATGCAGCCGGTCATCGCATGCCGGTCCCAGCCGTCTCGCGTTACATGACGCCGCAGCCTTTCTCGGTGGATCGCAAGGCGCCGCTGAAGGAGGCGCACGCGGTGATGCGCAAGCACCGCATCCGTCACCTGCCGGTGCTCGATCAGGGCGCGCTCGTCGGCGTCGTGACGATGCGCGACCTTCACCTGCTCGAGACGATCGGCGACGTCGACCTCGACACGACGTTCGTCGAGGAGGCGATGACGCAGCACCCGTTCGTCGTCACCGGCGACATGCCGCTCGACGAGGCACTCGACATCATGACCGAGCACAAGTACGGGTCGGTGATCGTGATGGGTCGCAACGGCGTCGAGGGCATCTTCACGGCCACCGATGCGTGTCGCGTGCTCGCCGAGATCCTGAGGCGCGATGGAGGAATGCCATGATCACGCACAACCACGTCAAGACCGACGCCCAGATCCAGCAGGACGTCTTGCGCGAGCTCGCGTGGGACACGCGCGTCGACCCCACCGAGATCGGCGTCGAGGTCAAGGGCGGCATCGTCACGCTGACCGGCGTCGTCGCGAGCTGGGCGAAGAAGCTCGCCGCGGAGGAGGCCGCGCACCGCGTGAGTGGCGTGCTCGACGTCGCGAACGACGTCATCGTGCACGTCGAGGGCTCCGAGGTGCCGACCGACGCCGAGATCGCGACCGCGGTGCGCAACGCGCTGCGCTGGGACGTGTTCGTCCCCGACGACCGGATCCAGTCGACGGTCGCCAACGGGGTCGTCACCCTGACCGGCGACGTCGAGACGTTCGCGCAGCGCGAGGACGCCGAACGCGCGGTGACGAACCTCGCCGGTGTGCGCCTGGTGTTCAACGAGATCGCGGTGGCCTCGATGGAGGTGACGCCCGACAAGCTGCGCGACGCGATCCACGCCGCGCTCGAGCGCCACGCCGATCGCGATGCGGAGCGGCTGCAGCTCGACATCGAAGGCGGTCGCGTCACGCTCCACGGCAGCGTCCACTCGTGGCGCGAGCGCGAGGCGATCGTCGGCGCGGTCACCGGCACGCGTGGCGTCGAGACCGTCGTCGACCGGCTGCGGCTCGCCTGATCAGAACCGGTTGCGGTGGACGAACATCTCCGGGTCGCGGCGCACGCGCGCGGCGTCGCGGTCGACGACCGCGTGGCCGACGCGCAGCGCGAACGCGATCCGCCACGGCGCGGGCACGCCGAGCACGCGCTTGATCTCGGGCTCGGCGCCGGGGCTCGCGAACGTGCTCGCGACCTGGACGTCGAGGTGGATCGCCTGTGCGGCCAGCCACATGTTCTCGAGCACGCAGCCGAGGCTGATCAGCGCCTCGGCATCGCCGTGCTCGCCGGGCGCAGGCTGCGACGGATCGTAGAGCACGAGCACGAGCAGCGGCGCCCCCGCGATCACGTCGCCGAGCAGCCGCGACGCGTCTTGCGGGATCTTCGCGGGATCGTCCGACCACCACGACTTCGGGAACATCGTGCCGAGCAAGCCGACCTTCTTTTGCTCGAGCTCCTCGCGCGACCACGACAGGTGGTGGAAGTTGTCGGCGATGAAGCGCGGCGAGATCGTCGCGCGGATGCG
>JBLMXA010000617.1:0-13053 GCA_050257515.1 Acidobacteriota bacterium
GCTCGAGAACCGCGGCAGCGCGACGTGGCGCGACGGCTGGCGGCTCGGCGCCGCGGCGGGCTGCCCCGACGCGGCGAGCGAGAACGCGATCGCGTGGGCGCCGGCGAGCGGCTACGCGAACAGCCTGACCGACGCGCGCGTGGATCTCGACGCGCCGGTCGCGCCCGGGCAGACCGTCGAGGTCCACGTGCCGGTGGTCGCACCGGTGCAGCCCGGCTCGTACACGTTCGCGGCGCGGATGGTCGACGAGGGCACGGCGTGGTTCGGGCCGACGGCGACGGCTTCGATCACGGTGAGCGGAGAGCCAGATCCGGGCGCGGGCTCGGGCTCGGATTCGGGCCAAGGCGGAGGCGGATGCGCGGTCGGCGGCGGCGCGGGCTGGCTCGTCGCGCTGCTCGCGCTGCGGAGACCGCGGTAAGCTCGCGCCGATGCGAATTGCCGTGCTCGGGATGCTCGCCGCGTGCGGACACCATTCGACGACGTCCGAGCTCGCGAAGACGGGCGCGCCCGCGCTCCACGCGATCGATCCCGTGCAGCTCGAGGCGAACACGAAGTACCTGTCGTCCGACGAGCTCGCCGGGCGCGCGCCCGGCAGCGAGGGCGGCGCGAAGGCGGAGCAGTACGTCGCCGATCAATTCGCCAAGCTCGGCCTGCAGCCCGCCGGAGAGGGCGGCACGTACTTCCAGACCGTGCCGCTGCGCGAGGCGATCCTCGACGCGGCCCGCAGCTCGCTCGTGGTCCACGCGAAGGCGGGCGACGTCGAGCTCGTGCACGGCAAGGACGCGGTGCTGGTCGCCGATCCGCACAGCGCGGACGTCGCGATCGACGCGCCGCTCGTGTTCGTCGGCTACGGCATCTCGACGGCGGGCTACGACGATCTCGCCGGGCTCGACCTGCACGGCGCGATCGCGGTCGTGTTCGGCGGCGCGCCGCGCTCGCTCGCCGGCAAGCCGCTCGATGCCTCCCTCCATGCCGTGCTCGCCGACGTCAAGAAGCGCAGCGTCGACCTGCGCGCGCACGGCGCGAGCGCGATGCTCGTCATCTACGACCCGGCGCGCGCGCAGCGGATGTCGTTCGCGAAGTACGTCACGAAGGTGTTCGCGAGCTCGATGGCGTGGCTCGACCACGGCGAGGTCGGCTCGCTGCCGGTGCTGCCGATGACGGCGCTCTCCGACACCGCGCTCGATCGCGTGCTCGGCGACGGCAAGACGCACGCGCTGTGGGAGAAGCTCGATCGCGGCGAACGCGTGCAGGTCGATCTCGCCGCGACCGCCTCGCTGCGCGTGCGCGCGCAGCTGCGCGACGTCACCGCGCGCAACGTCGCCGCGCTGCTTCCCGGCAGCGACCCTGCGCTCGCGGCCGAGACCGTCGTCTACTCGGCGCATCTCGATCACCTCGGCCTCGGCCCGCCGGTCGACGGCGACAGCATCTACAACGGCGCGCTCGACGACGCGATCGGCGTCGCCGGCATCATCGAGATGGCGCGCGGGTTCGTCGCGCTGCCGCAGCACCCGAAGCGCTCGCTGCTGTTTCTCGCGGTGACCGCCGAGGAGAAGGGCCTGCTCGGCTCGGACTACTTCGCCGCGCATCCGACGATCCCGCTCGCGCGCATCGTCGCCGACATCAACATCGATGGCCTGTCGCCGCTCTACGAGGAGTACGACATGCTGCCGCTCGGCGCCGAGCACAGCACGCTCGCGGCGCACGCCGAGGCCGCCGCGCACGCGACCGGCTACGTGCTCAGCCCCGATCCGGATCCGGATCAGGTGTTCTTCATCCGCTCCGACCAGTACAGCTTCGTCGAGCGCGGCGTGCCGTCGGTGTTCCCGAACGCCGGCTGGCGCGACGCGAACGGCGACACCGCGGCGTACAAGGCGATCAGCGACAAGTGGGCGGCCGAGCACTACCACCAGCCGAGCGACGTGTGGCGCCCCGAGTACAACGCGGCGTGGGCGGCCAAGGAGGCCGGCTTCGACGTCCTGTTCGGGCTGTCGGTGGCCAACGCACCCGAGCGCCCGCGGTGGAACCCGGGTGACGCGTTTGCCAACACCGCGTCGCAGGAACCGACAGCTGGTGTGACCGGGCGTTGACGGATCCGTCAAGCGGCGTGAACGGACCGCGCCGGCCCGCCGCGTGAACTCTCCGCGGCCATGCGCCTCGCCTCGACGATCCTCGCCTCGCTTGTCGCCCTCGCGTCGCTCGCCTCCGTCGCCGCCGCCGAGCCGGAGCCGCTCGCGGTCGGCTTCCGCGTCGGCGGCTACGGCTTCCACCGCGAGAACGCGGGCACCTGGGACGAGTGCCGGATGAACGGCGCCGGCGTGTTCGCGCAGCACGCGGTGAAGGGTCCGCTCTACCTCGAGGCCGGCCTCGACGCCTACTCGACCGTCGGCGGCGCGCCCGCGACCGACTTGCAGATCGATCGCCAGAGCGCGCTCGTGTCGGTCGCCGCCGGCGCGCGCACGAACGTCACGCCGTGGCTCACCGGCTACGTGCAGGTCGGCGCCGGTGCCGAGCTCGCGCGCCTCGCCGTGCCGTACGGCGACGGCTCGACGATCCGCGACAGCAAGGTGATGCCCGCGGGCTTCTTCGGCGTCGGCGCCGACCTCCGCATCGCGCGCGGCACGTTCCTCGGCGCGACGCTGCGCACGCTCGTCATGGGCAACTTCGATTACGAGCCGGCGCGGCTGCAGATGGCGAACCCGTGGGTCGCGGCGCCCGCCGCGAGCGACGTGTTCGCCGCGTCGCCGTCGCTGGCCGCGCAGGGCCAGTTCTACCTGCGCCACGATCTCTAGGTGGTGCCGTCGAGCGAACGCAGCACCTCTCGAAGCTCGGCCGCAAGAATGCTCCGATCGCCCCCGAGCCGTCGCCCTCGGCCGCGACGGTCATGATTCTGTTTCCGGTTCCGATTCTCTATTGAATTCCGGAATTCAACAGTGAAGCGGAACCGGAAGCAGAATTGGGAACACTTTCCTTCTCAGCCGCTCGGCTTCTCGCGCACGATCTCCCGCGCGGGCTTGTCCTCGCGCAGCCCCTGGAACGACGGGTGGCGCAGCCGGCCGTCGGCGGTCCACTCGGAGAACTGGATCTCGGCGACGAGCTTCGGCTCGACCCAGTGGCGGCCCGGGCCGGTCCACGCGCGCGGTGGCTCGGGATCGAACGCGGAGCGGTCGCGCTCGAGGGGCGCGAGCGCCTGCGCGAGCGAGACGAGCAGCTTGTTCGTGAAGCCGGTGCCGACCTTGCCCGCGTACACGAGCCGCTCGCCGTCGTAGTAGCCGACGAGCAGCGCGCCGAGGTGCGTGCGCGCGCCTTCCGGATCGGTGTAGCCGGCGATCACGAGCTCCTGGCGCAGCAGGCACTTCGTCTTGAGCCAGTCCTTGGTGCGGCCGGGCGCGTACGGCCGGTCGCGGCGCTTGGACACGATGCCCTCGAGCCCGCGCTTGCACGCGAGCTGGAAGAAGTCGTGGCCGCGGCCGATCACGTGATCCGAGTAGCGGACGTGCGGCCGGTCGCCGGCGACGAGCTTCGCGAGCCGCGCCTTGCGCTCGTCGAGCGGCAGCCTCGCGGTGTCGTCGTCGTCGAGCACGAGCAGGTCGAACGCGAAGTAGACGACGTTCGCGCTGCGATCGCTGCCGAGGTTCTGCAGCGCCTGGAAGCTCGTGCGGCCGTCGGGCATGACGACCGCGACCTCGCCGTCGATCAGCGCGCGCTTGCACGGCAGCTTGCCGAGCGCGGCCGCGACCGCCGGGAAGTGATCGGTCCAGTCGAGGAAGCGGCGCGAGTACAGCCGCACCTCGCCGCGCTCGATCGCCGCGACGATCCGGTAGCCATCGAACTTCTGCTCGTGCAGCCAGGCGTCGCCCTCGGGCGGCTCGTCGACCAGCGTCGCGAGCTGGACCTGCTTGGGGAGCCGCATGGTCTAACCATGGCATCCGCCAGTGAAACCAGTGGCCTGACCAATTTCCTTGACGGTCAGACCACTTCTGTGGCGATCTGCCGGCCATGCAGAGACTGGCCCTGGTCGCGATCGTCGTGGTGGCCGGCTGCACGGACGATCCGTGCGCCGGCGTGGCGGGCAAGTGCATCGGCGTGCCCGCGGGATCGAGCACGCAAACCGCGCAGAAGGCGCTGATCGACGCTCAGCCCGGCGACACCGTCGCGTTCGGCGACGGCACGTTCGACTTCCGCAACGACCTGTCGCTGACCGTCGACGACGTGACGATCGTCGGCAAGGGCATGACGAAGACGATCCTGTCGTTCAAGAACCAGACGGATGGCGCGCAGGGTCTGCTCGTCACCGCGAATGGCTTCGCGATCCACGATCTCGCGATCGAGGACACGCCCGGCGACGCGCTCAAGGTGCTCGGCGGCGACGGCGTGACGATCCAGCGCACGCGCGTCGAGTGGACGCGCGGGCCCGATCCGACCAACGGCGGCTACGGCCTGTACCCCGTGCAGTGCCAGAACGTGCTGCTCGACGCCAACGTCGTGAAGGGCGCGTCGGACTCCGGCGTCTACATCGGCCAGTCGCACAACATCGTCGTCCAGAACAACGACGTCGAGCTCAACGTCGCCGGCATCGAGATCGAGAACTCGTCGGGCGCCGACGTCCACGACAACACCGCGACGAAGAACACCGGCGGCATCCTCGTGTTCAACCTGCCCGACCTGCAGGTCAAGAACGGCGCCGGCACCCGCGTCTACAGCAACACCGTGTTCGACAACAACACGATGAACTTCGCGAAGAGCGGCAACATCGTCGGGCTCGTGCCGACCGGCACCGGCATCGCGGTGCTCGCCGCGCACCAGGTCGAGATCTTCGGCAACACGGTGCACGATCACGACTCGGTGAACCTGGGCATGATCAGCTACGTGCCGACCGGCATCCAGGTCAACGACGCGCAGTACGACCAGTACCCGACGGCGCTCTACATCCACGACAACGAGCTGACGGGCACCAGCGCGATGCCGACCGGCCAGCTCGGCGCGCTCCTGATCTCGGCGCTCGGCGAGCTGTACCCGAGCGGCCCGTTCATCGTCCCCGATCTCGCGTGGGACGGCGTGCTCGATCCGGCGCGCGTGCAGGCCGCGACCGGCGATTACAGCGACGCCGACAAGATCTGCATCCAGAACAACGGCGACGCCGACTTCATCAACCTCGCGTGGCCGCTCGGCGACGCGACGAAGCCGAGCACCGACATGACCTCGCACGACTGCGCGCATCCCGCGCTGCCAGCGGTCGTGCTGCCGTGAGGTACCTCGTCGCGCTCCCGCTCGCGCTCGCGCTCGCGGCCTGCGGCGACAACGTGCCGGGCGCGTGCTCGGTCGACGGCCCGATGTGCGCGCGGCTGTCGCAGTGGAAGCTGTTCGACGACATCGGCGGCCAGGTCCCGGCCGCGAGCGTCGTCCCGTACACGGTCAACACGCCGCTGTTCTCCGACTACGCGACGAAGGATCGCTACCTCTACGTCCCGGATGGCCAGGCGGCGCAGTGGGCGGACGTCGACGCGTTCGATCTGCCGGTCGGCAGCATCCTGATCAAGACGTTCAGCTTCCTGCACGATCGCCGCGATCCGTCGCTCGGCCGCACGAAGATCGAGACGCGCCTGATGCTGCACGGCAGCCAGGGCTGGCATGGCGCCGCGTACACGTACGACGCGGACGGCCGCGACGCCGGGCTGCAGGTCGCCGGCGTCACCGTCGGCGTCAGCTGGATCCATGACGACGGCAGCGAGCGGACCGACGACTACATCGTGCCGAACGCGAACCAGTGCAAGGCGTGCCACGCCGAGCACGACAACACGATCACGCCGCTCGGCATCAAGGCGCGTCACCTCAACCGCTCCGGCCCCGACGGCAGCGGCATCGCCGATCAGCTGCAGAACCTGATCGACGGCGGCGCGCTCGTCGGCGCGCCCGCGCGCGACAGCTGGCCGAAGCTGCCCGACGCGTTCGATCCGAGCACCGGCACGCTCGAGCAGCGCGCGCGCGGCTGGCTCGACATCAACTGCGGCCATTGCCACAACCCGTCGGGCCTCGCGCGCACGACCGGCCTGTTCCTCGACATCACCGAGACCGATCCCGCGGTGCTCGGCGCGTGCAAGCCGCCGGTCGCGACCGGCCCCGCGTCGGACAACCTCCGCTACGACATCGTGCCCGGCGATCCCGACTCGTCGATCCTCGTCTACCGGATCTCGTCGACCGCGCCGGCGATCAAGATGCCGCAGCTCGGCCGCAACCTCGTCCAGGACGAGGGCGTCGCGCTGATCCGCGACTGGGTCAGCTCGCTGTCGGGCACGTGTAACTGACCACTCGACCTTCCACTGGCGGCTAGCGCTCGCGTTGCAGTTGCCGACGCGCGCTCGCTATCTCCCCGAGATCGCGAGCCTGCCGGCTGGAACGCGAGCTGCAGAGCAGGCGCGTCATGCTGCGCCTCGCCTCGATCTCGCTGCTGCTCGTCGCCGCCTGCGCCGCCGATCCGTCGACCAGCGGAAACACCGCCGGCGAGGGCAAGGCCGACGGCACCGAGCCGACGATCGCGTTCGACGCCGACTTCACGCAGACCCTCACGGGCAAGCTGCTCGCGGGCTCGCCGGTGCGCGTCCAGTACTCGCTCGATCGCGTCACCGACTGCCGGGGCGAGTCGAACGGTAGCGACGTGTGGGGCGCCTCGGGCTACGCGCTGTTCGACAGCGGCGAGCAGACGAGCTTCGAGGTCTCGCGGCTCGACGCCGGCCACACCGTGCCGGTCGATGCCGAGGTCCAGCTGCCGGCGTCGGCGACGAGCGTGGCGTTCTACTTCACGAGCAGCAACGAGTGGGGCTGCATCGCCTACGACTCGAACTACGGCGCGAACTACAGCTTCACGATCGACCGCCACGGTCTGGGCGCGGTGCTCGACTTCGGCTCCGACGGGAGCTTCTCGCAGTCGGGTCCGGTCCACGCCGGCGATCAGGTCGTGATCCACTACTCGACCGACCGGCTGAACCAGTGCGACGCGCTGTCGAACGAGCACGCGGCGTGGGGCGTGACCGCGCACTGGCAGGTCGACGGCGGCGCGGTGCACGACGTCGCCGCGGGCCGCGCCGATGGCTCGCAGCTCGTGTCGGCCGACCCGGTGATCACGGTGCCGCGCGGCCACGACCTCGCGCTGTGGTTCGAGGCGACGAGCATCTACGGCTGCCACGCCTGGGACTCGGCGTACGGCGCCAACTACCACGTCACGATCCAGTGAGGTTCGAGTTGCCCTCGCGGAACGTCTCGCCCGCGACCTCGTTCGCCCACAGCCCGCGGTAGCGCACCACGTAGAGCCCGTTGCGCACGTCGACGACGTAGACGAGACCGTTCGCGATCACCGGATAGCTCCACATCTCGACCGGGTTGCCGCCGAGCCCCGGATCCTCGTGCTCGACGGCCGGCAGCGGCTCGGGCCGCAGCTCGGCGAGCTGCGCGGGCTGCGCGGGATCGGAGATGTCGATCGCCTCGAGGCCGCCCGCGTACCACGTGACGAGCGCGAGATCGGGCAGCACGGTCGCGTTGTGCGCGGTGAACGCGGTGTACGGGGCGGCGCTCGCGCAGAACGCCGGATCGTTCTCGGCGAGCTGAGACTCGCCGGCGACGCGCGGCGCGGTCGGATCCGAGATGTCGACCGTGCGCAGGTGTCCCCACGGGCAGCCGCTGCCGAACGGCATCGGATAGATCTCCTCGGTGACGACGAGCAGCGGGCGTCCCGGTGCCTGCACCGCGGAGTGCGGGCCCATGCCCGGCCACTTCAGCACCTGCGCCGGCGGCGTGATCAGCTGCGGCGCCGCGCCGGTGTCGAGCGTGCCGCCGAGATCGGCGAGCGCGAGCCCGTCGGTCTGGTGCGACAGGAACGCGGTGCGGCCGTCCGCCGAGGCGCCGATCGAGTGCAGGATGTTGTTACCGCCGCCCGGCCCGGCGAGCCCGCCGTCCTTGATGGCGTCCCACTGCACGAGCGATGCCGGCCGTGCGGGATCCGAGATGTCGACGACGTCGAGCGACGGCGGGCCCGGCGGCGTCGTCACGTACAGGAGGACGCGCGCGCCGTCGCGATACAGGAACATCTCGTGCGGCGAGCGCGGCTGGAGCCGGCCGCCGTGCACCGGATACGTCGCGACGAGCCGCGGCGCGCGGCGATCGGTGATGTCGTAGAGCTTGAGGTTCTCGCCCTCGGCCGCGCTCGGCGCGCAGCCGTGGAGATCCGGGCTGCATTGCAGGTTCAGCACGACGAGCAGGTTGAGATCGGGGACCGCGCGCAGCTCGCGCGACGACATGCCGGTCAACCCCTCGTCGGGCGGGCCGAGCTCGCCGACGACGGTCGGCTGCGCGGGATCCGAGATGTCGACGATCGCGACGCCGTGCGCGTCGTCGCGCGACCCGACGTACGCGACGTCGCCGGCGAGCGCGAGCGCGCTGTTCATGCCGCGCGCGCCGAGGTCGGCGTGGCCGACGATCTCGAAGCGGCCGGTCGGTGCGAGGTTGTCGCCGCAGGCCGCGAGCACGACGAGCCACGCAAGCCTCATCGCAGCGGGATCTCGACCGGCTGCGTCGGCTCGTACTGCGTGCGGCGCAGCGCGATCTGGAGGTCGCCCGGCGTGGCGAACAACGCGCCGATGCCGCGCAGCTTCGCGAGGTCCTTCGCGAGCCGCTGCGCCGCCTCGAGCGAGTCCTGCGCGGCATCGCCGTACTCGACGAGCAGCATCGCCGCGCGCGTGGTGATCGACTCGAGGATCGACGTGTCGAGCTCGAGCAGGTGGAGATCGACGAGCCCGCCGAGCAGCCGCTTCGCCCACGCGCCGTGCGGGATCTTCGCGGGCAGGCTCGACAGCGCCGGATCGGCGACCGGCTTGCGGCGGTTCGCGAGCTCGGCGTCGCGATCGTAGTCGCTGAGCATCAGCATGAACGTCGGGATCGTGCCGTCGAGCAGCACCTCGTCACCGATCGCGCCGAGCTGCGCGAAGCGCAGCAGCGCCGAGCGCGCGAGCCGCCACGGCACGCAGTGGCTCCACGCGATCGAGATCGTCCCGAGATCCTGATCGACGAGCTCGAACGTGCCGGTCCGCGTCGGATCGCCGATCGACGTGCCGTAGCCGTGCTCGCCGCGGACGACGTACAGCGCGCACTCCGCGCCGTTCATCACCGCGACGACCTGCTCGTCGGCCGCCGACCACAGCCGGATCAGGCACGGCTCGATCCCGCCGAGCGCGTGCAGGCCGTCGAGCGTGACCTCGAGATCGCGCGCGCTGCGCACGCGCAGCGCGTCGTCGTCGTACTCGCCCCACACGAGCAGCGGCTCGCCGCGCGTGGTGCGCGTGTTCGGCTGCAGCTCGACGCCTTCGACCTCGTCGAGCACGCCGCTCGCGATGTCGCGGATCTGCTGCTCGCCGAGCTCGAGCTCCCAGCGGCCGTGGCCGTCGTTCGCGAAGTACTGGAACCGGAACCGGTGGCTGCCCTCGATCAACCCGCCGCGGCCGCACTCGTGCGTCAGCGCTTCCGGCCCGACGAGCACCGAGCGATCGTCGACCCAGTCGACCTTCGCCGCGACCTCGCGCATGAACGCGCGGAACTCCTGACTGATCGAAAAGCGCACCCGATCGCCGACTCTATCCGAAGCTCGTGCGTCAGAGTGCGGTTACGATGGCAGCGTGAGGTGGCTCGTCGCGTTTCTGATCGCGAGCGCCGCGACGCGTGCGGTAGCTGACACTCGCGAGTCGGTGGCGCTTGCCTCGAGCGACGCGAGCTTCCGCGCCGCGCTCGCCGACGTGCTCGCGGCGAGCGGCACGACGGTCGTGCCCGCCGACGACGCGAGCCCACCTTCGCTCGCGGATCTCACGGCCGGCTCGCGCGCGCTCGCCGATCGCGAGCACGCGACCGCGACGGTGTGGCTGATCGCGGCGCCGAACGGCTCGACGCTCGTCGCCTACGATCGCGCGGTCGATCGCGTCCTGGTGCGCGAGCTGGCTTACGCAGTTCCGCTCACGAGAAGCCAGGCCGCGGAAGCCGCGCGCATGACCCGGACGATGCTGCGCGCGCTGCGCGCGATGCCCGAGAGCGAGCCGAAGGTCGTCGCGCCACCGCCGCCGCCGATCCCACCGCCACCGCCGCCGATCGCGATCGAGCGCCCGCCGGTCGCCTCGGCATCGCTCGGGCTCGGCCTCCACGTGCTCGCCCCCGGAAGCGACGCGCAGCCGGCGGCGACGATCGCCGGGACCTGGCGGCCCGACCGGCTCGGCGCGACGCTCGCGGCGACGCTGGCGCCGAGCAGCGATCTGTTCGCCGCCGCGTTCACCGGCGAGGTCCGCGACACGACGCTCGCCGCCTGCATCCGCTTGCCGCTACGCGTCGCGCCACGCATCGCGGTCGGCGCCCAGGCCGGCGCCGCCCTCCACGTCGTCCACCTGGAGGGCACCCTGGTCGATGGCGAGACCGTCGACCAGACCAGCGTCGACCCCGCGCTGCGGCTCGGCGCCGACGCGGTGTACGAGGTGGATCCCGAATTGTCCTTTGGTTTCGCGGTGTCAGCTGACACCCTGCTCGCCCGCCAGATCTTCGAGGCCGGGAGTGACCGCGTGCTCGCCGTCTCGCGGGTCCAGCTGGTCGCCGGGATCATCGCGACCCTCCGGATCCTGTAACCAAATCGCGGCTCGGGGACACTGTCACGTGTGGGGCTCTCGATCGTCGAACGCCCGCCGCCGGCGGATGACACGCAGCTGATCGCTGCGTGCATCGCCGGGGACATCGCCGCGCAGCGGACGCTGTTCCGCCGCGAGTACGCGCGCGTCAACGCGACGGTGTTCCGCGTGCTCGGCAACACGCGCGATGCCGACGATCTCGTGCAGGAGACGTTCATCGCGGTGTTCCGCGGCCTGCCCAGGTTCCGCGGCGACTCGAAGCTGGCGACGTGGATCGATCGCATCGCGGTCCGCGTCGTGTGCCAGCACCTCGCGGCGCGCAAGGCGACGGTGTCGCTCGACGTGATCGGGGACGTCGAGGATCGCGGCGGGCCGACCGACGCGCAGGTCCACGCGCGCGACGGCCTGCGCCGGTTGTACGCCGCGCTCGCGCAGCTCACGCCCGAGCAGCGCACCGCGTTCGCGCTGTACGCGATCGACGGCCGATCGATCGCCGACGTCGCGCGGCTGACCGGCGTCACGCAGGTCACCGCGAAGCTGCGGATCTGGCGGGCTCGCCGGGAGCTCGAGCGCCGTGCGGCGCGCGACCCGGTGCTCGCCGAGCTCGTGAAGGAGGATGCCGCGTGAGGCGGATCGTTGTAGAGCCACCCACCAGCGACGCGCGACGCGAGCGTGTCGAGCGCAAGGTGTTCGACCAGCTCGCGGCCGTGCGCGCGCTCGATCGCAGCGATGCCGTGCTGCTGCCCGAGCAGCCGCGGCCGTCGCGCGCGCGCTGGATGTTTGCAGGAGCGGCCGTCGCGGTCGCCGCGGCCGTCGCGGTCGTGCTGTTCGCGACGCGCGGCAGCGGCAGCGCGCCGGTCGACGCCGAGGCGCAGGCCACGCCGTCGCGCGTCGTCACGCCGCCGGGAGGAACGTCGCGGTTCACCGTGGGCGACGAGGCGGTGGTCGACGCGGGCAACGACACCAGCGTCGAGGTCCAGCGCGCGGGCGGCGGCATCACGCTCGTGCTCGCCCGCGGCTCGGTCGACTGCGACGTCGCACCGCGCGCCGGCCGCGCGCCGTTCCGCGTCGTCGCCGGCGAGCTCTCGGTCGAGGTCGTCGGCACGCGCTTCACGGTGACGCGCACGCCCTCGCTGCGCGTCGACGTCGCGCGCGGCAAGGTCAAGGTCACCGCGCCGGGCGGCACGTGGCTGGTGCCCGCGGGCGAATCGTGGACGCCGCAGCAGATCAGCTCGACCGAACCCAGCCCGAGCCCGAGCCCGAGCCCGAAAGCGAGCCCGAGCCCGAGCCCGGTAGAGTCGAGCACGAGCGCGAGCACGAGCACGACCGCGGAGAAGCCGAAGCGGCCCCGCATCCAGGATCACATCCCGCTGTTCGACCGGATCGAGGCGAACGTCACCGCGGATCCGGCGGCGGCGGTGCGCGAGGCCGACGAGTTTCTGCGCCGGTTCCCGCGCGCCGACACTGTGGAGGAGGTCACGTTCCTTCGCATCCAGGCGCTGCGCAACGGCAAGCGTGTGACCGAGGCACGTCGCGCCGCGGAAGATTATTTGAAACAATTCCCCCACGGCACGTACGTCGACTTGGTGACGTCGTTCGCCGCGGGTAAATGATCCTTCGCGCCGCCGCGTCGCTCGCCGTCCTTGCCGCCTGCACCGAGCACGTGCAGCTCGCGAAGGATCCGCTCGACGGCCTCGTGTCGCTGGCGATCACGCCCGCCGACACGACGATCCTGATCACCGATCTGTCGCAGCCGCCGCAGTCGCTGCAGTACCGCGCGATGGGCAAGTTCCTCGACGGCACCAAGCACGACGTCACCGACCTCGTCAGCTGGAAGGTCGACAACTCCTACCCCGGCGACTTCGCCGGCCCCGGCGACTACGAGACCTCGAACCAGGCCGCCGGCCACGTGATCATCCACGCCGACGGCGACACGCTCGCCGCGACCGCGAAGCTCGACGTCGTGATCACGACGACCGTGGTCGACGCCGCGTTCCCGCCGCCCGCGCCCGACCTGTTCGTGCCCGGCACGCCGGTCGTCACCGACGATCCGACGCACTCGCCCGCGCTCGTCTACCCGACGGACGGCACGATGTTCCCGCAGGGCGTCGCGAGCACGCTGTTCCAGTACACCGCCGGCAGCGGCAACGATACGTTCCAGCTCGCGTTCGACTGCGACGTCCTCCACCTCGCGGTGATCACCGGCGCCGACCGCTGGCTCGCGAGCGGCTCGACGCAGGCCGTGATCGCGCAGTCCTGCATCGGCGCACGGGTCGCGATCACGCTCGAAGGCGCGTCGGCGGCCGCCGGCACGATCTACGGCGCGGCGCCCGCGGCGATCGCGTTCTCCGACGACCGCCCCGACGGCATCATCTACTACTGGTCGGCGGCGACGACCGGGATC
>JBLMXA010000618.1:0-11100 GCA_050257515.1 Acidobacteriota bacterium
AGCAGGCGCACTGCCGCCGCTGCGGCAAGCCGTACGCGCCCGCGCAGCTGGTCCGCGATCTGATCACCGTCGAGCGCGACCTCGGCTTTCGCTACGAGCTGGCGACCGGTCATTACCAGGAAGTGTGTCCGGCGTGCCGGCGCGCGCTGTTCGGGCTCGCGCAGGGCGCCCTGTGGTCTGCGCCGACGGAGCCGGCGTAGATGGCGAAGCTCCCCGTCGACGATCTCGCGATCACGCGCGCGTTCGGGCCGCACGTGTCGGCGCGCACGCGCGGCGGCACCGAGGAGGAGCCCGACAAGCTCGTCAAGACGCACTGCTGCTTCTGCGGCCAGCAGTGCGGCATCCAGCTCAAGGTGAAGGGCAACGAGGTGATCGGCTTCGAGCCGTGGGAGGACTTCCCGTTCAACCGCGGCATGCTGTGCCCCAAGGGCGTCAAGCGCTACCTGCAGAGCGGCCATCCCGACCGCCTGCTCACCGCGCTGCGCCGCGATCCCGGCGCGCCGGGCGGGTTCTCGCCGCTGCCGTACGCCGCCGCGATCGCGCACGTCGCGCGCGAGATCGAGCGGCTGCAGAAGGAGCACGGCAACGGCGCGATCGCCGTGCTGTCGGGCGCGAGCCTGACGACCGAGAAGACGTACCTGATGGGCAAGTTCGCGCGCGTGTGCCTGAAGACGCCGTACATCGACTACAACGGGCGGCTGTGCATGGTCAGCGCGGGCGCCGCGAACAAGAAGGCGTTCGGCATCGACCGCACGACGAACCCGTGGTCCGACATGGTCGGCACCGAGGTCGTGTGGGTCGCCGGCAGCAACGTCGCCGAGTGCTCTCCGATCACGACGAACTACATCTGGCAGGCGCGCGAGATGGGCGCGAAGGTGATCGTGCAGGACCCGCGGATCACGCCGCTCGCGCGCACGTGCGACCTCTACCTGCCGGTGCGGCCGGGGCGCGACGCGGCGGTGTTCGCGTGCGTGCTCGGCCTCATGATCGAGCGCGGCTGGATCGATCGCGCGTTCATCGCCGAGCACACGGTCGGCTTCGACGCGGTCGCCGAGTACTGCAAGACGTGGCCGCTCGTGCGCGCGGCCGAGGTCACCGGCGTGCCCGCGCGCTCGCTCGAGAAGGCCGCCGAGCTGTGGGGCACCGCGAAGTCGAGCTTCCTGTTCCACGCGCGCGGCATCGAGCACCACTCCAACGGCGTGCAGAACGCGCTCGGTACGATCAACCTCGTGCTCGCCTCGGGCCGCCTCGGCAAGCCCAAGAGCGGCTACGGCACGATCACCGGCCAGGCGAACGGGCAGGGCGGGCGCGAGCACGGCCAGAAGTGCGATCAGCTGCCCGGCATGCGCGAGCTCGCGAACCCCGAGCATCGCAAGTACATCGCCGGCGTGTGGAAGATCGACGAGGCGGAGCTGCCCGGTCCCGGCGTCGACGCGTACGAGCTGTTCCGCAAGATCGACGCCGGCGAGATCAAGGGCCTGCTGTCGCTGTGCTTCAACCCGATGGTCTCGCTGCCCGACAACCAGTTCGTCGCGCGCGCGCTCGACAAGCTCGAGCTCTACGTCGCGATCGACTTCTTCCTCAACGACACCGCGCGGCACGCCGACATCGTGCTGCCCGGCAGCCTGCAGGAAGAGGACGAGGGCACGGTCACCCAGGTCGAGGGACGCGTCATCAAGATCAACAAGGCGATCGATTGCCCCGGCGACGCGCGCCAGGACTGGCGCATCATCCAGGACCTCGCGCGCGCGCTCGGCCGCACGCACGGCATGACGTTCGCGAGCCCGCGCGAGATCTTCGAGGAGCTGCGCGTCGCGAGCAAGGGCGGCATCGCCGACTACTCGGGCATCACGTACGAGAAGATCGAGCAGCAGATGGGCGTGTTCTGGCCGTGCCCGAGCGACGACCACCCGGGCACGCCGAGGCTGTTCGAGCGCGGCAGCGACAACCCGATCGCGAAGGGCGCCGGGCCGTTCTACTTCCCCGACGGCAAGGCCCGGTTCAACGTCGCCGAGTACCGCCCGGCCGTCGACGACGCCTCCGACGACTATCCGATCTTCCTGACGACCGGCCGCGTGGTCAGCCAGTTCCTGTCCGGCACGCAGACGCGCCGCATCGGGCCGCTCGTCAACCACTACCCCGAGCCGCGGCTCGAGCTCCACCCGCGGCTCGCCGACAAGCTCGGGATCGCCGACGGCGACTGGGCGACCTGCGAGACGCGGCGCGGCTCGATCACGGTGCGCGCGATGGTCGTCACGACGATCCGCCCCGACACCGTGTTCGTCCCTTACCACTGGGCCGGCGACAAGAGCATCAACCGCGTCACCGTCGCGGCACAGGATCCGATCAGCAAGATCCCGCAGTACAAGGTGTGCGGCTGCCGCGTGCGCAAGGCCGACGGTCCGCCCGCGTACGCGAGCGAGAGGGAGCCGCAGCAGTAATGCCGAAGCCGGGGCAGCTCGAGTTCTTCGTCGATCCGAGCCGGTGCATCGGCTGCCGCGCGTGCGTCGAGGCGTGCACCGAGTGCGACACGCACAAGGGCGACGCGATGATCCACCTCGAGTACATCGATCGCGGGCAGTCGACGCAGACCGTGCCCGTGATCTGCATGCATTGCGAGCAGCCGACGTGCGCGGAGGTCTGCCCGGCGGACGCGATCAAGCGCACCGGCGATGGTGTCGTGCAGAGCGCGCGCAAGCCGCGCTGCATCGCGTGCGGCAACTGCGTCGTCGCGTGTCCGTTCGGCGTGCCCGAGCTCTACATCGAGCGCGCGATCATGATGAAGTGCGACATGTGCTACGACCGCACGTCCGTCGGCAAGAAGCCGATGTGCGCGACGGTGTGCCCGAGCCAGGCGCTGTTCTTCGGCACGCGCGAGCAGGCGGTCGCGCTGCGCCCGCAGTCGGCGCCGGCGAACACGTTCCGGTTCGGCGAGCAGACGATCACGACGCGCGTCAACGTCATGGTGCCGCGCCGCGCGGTGCCGTCGCACGTCGACGTCACGGCCGCGATGGCCGACCAGCCTCACAAGCGCGGGCTGCGCCTGCCGGTCGTCGACACCGCCGACCCGTTCGCCGAGGTGGAGGTCTAGATGGACGACGAGCCGATCGATCCGCGCATCGACAGCGCCGCGCGCGAGGGCCTCGCGGGCACCGCGCGCACGAGCGTCTACGAGCGCACGCGCGATCCCGAGGACGTGACGGTCGCGCCGGACCACCGGCCGATGGACGTGCAGCCGAAGTGGCGCCGCGACTTCGCCATCGACACGCCAGAGGACAACTTCGTGTCGCGCCGCGACTTCGCGAAGTTCCTCGTGCTGACGAGCGGCGCGTTCGTCGCCGGGCAGGGCTGGATCGCCGCGAAGAGCCTCGTCCGCCGCCGCGAGCCGCCGCCGCGCATGAAGATCGCGTCGCTCGCCGAGCTCGCGCCCGGCACCGCGCGGATGTTCGCGTACCCCGGCCCCGACGATCCATGCCTCGTGATCCGCATGCGCGACGGCAAGCTCGTCGCGTACAGCCAGAAGTGCACGCACCTGTCGTGCGCGGTGATCCCGGAGATCGACCGCGGCATCCTGCGCTGCCCGTGCCACGAAGGCATCTTCGAGCTGTCGACCGGCCGCAACCTCGCCGGCCCCCCGCCGCGCCCGCTGCCGGCGGTGACGCTCGAGGTCGTCGGCGACGACGTGTTCGCGACCGGCATCGTGGAGCGCACGGTATGAAGCCGCGGCGCCAGCTCACGCGCCTGCAGCGCATCACGATCGTGTACGGCGTGATCTGCTTCGTGCTGATCCTCGTGGTGCTCCAGCTGTGGCTGCTGACCGCGACGCTCGACGCGTACCTCGGCGGTGACACCGGGCTCGTGTGGCCCGCGCTCGGTGCGAGCGCCGCGTGCCTGCTGCTCAACCTCGGGCTGCTGCGCTATCTCCGCAGGCTATGAGCGGGCAGTCGCGCCTCGCGGGCATGCACCCCGCGTACTTCGCGCTGGTGATGGCGACCGGCATCGTCTCGCTCGCGTCCGAGCTGCTCGCGCTGCACGCGATCGCGGTCGCGCTGTTCGCGGCGAACCTCGCGTTCTACCCGGTGCTGTGGATCCTGAGCATCGCGCGCGCGATCCGCCACGGCGACCGCGTGCGCGCGGACTTCTCGTCGCACGGCCGCGCGGTCGGGTTCTTCACGACGGTCGCGGCGACGTGCGTGCTCGGCTCGCAGTGCCTGATCGTCGCGGACGCGGTGACCGCGGCGACCGTGCTGTGGTTCGTCGGCATCGCGCTGTGGGCGGTGCTCGTCTACAGCGTGTTCGCGCTGCTCACGGTCAAGCCCGAGAAGCCCGCGCTCGCCGATGGCATCCACGGCGGCTGGCTGGTCGCCGTCGTCGCGGCGCAGTCGGTCGCGGTGCTCGGCGCGCAGCTCGCGCCGCACTTCGGCGAGCACGCGCCCGAGGCGCTCGTGTTCTCGCTCGCGATGTGGCTCGGCGGCGGGATGCTGTACCTGTGGATCATCTCGCTGATCTTCTACCGCTACACGTTCTTCACGATGCAGCCGTCGGATCTCGCGCCGCCGTACTGGATCAACATGGGCGCCGCCGCGATCTCGACGCTCGCCGGTACGATGCTCGTCGCCGCCGCGCCCGAGTCGCCGGTGCTCGCGGAGATCCTGCCGTTCGTGCGCGGCTTCACCTGGATGTGGTGGGCGACCGCGACGTGGTGGATCCCGATGCTGCTGATCCTCGGCGTGTGGCGGCACCTCGTCCGCAAGTTTCCGCTGCGCTACGACCCGCTGTACTGGGGCGCGGTGTTCCCGCTCGGCATGTACACCGCGTGCACGTTCCGGCTGTCGCACGCGGTCGAGGCGCCGTTCCTCGTCGACATCTCGCGCGTGTTCGTGTTCGTGGCGCTCGCCGCCTGGGCCCTCGCCGCGTTCGGGATGGTGTGGTCGCTCGCGACCGGTAGCCGCCGGTGAGGACCCTGCTACGCTTGCCCGGCGCGATGCAGACCGGGATGGCCAGATCCGCCGCTGCCGAGCTCGCCTACTCCGTCGAGGGCTCCGGGCCGGAGACGGTCCTGCTCGTGATGGGCCTCGGCGCGCGTGCCGCGGACTGGGGCACGACGTTTCCGGCCGCGCTCGCCGCGCGCTACCGCGTCGTGCGGTTCGACAACCGCGGCGTGGGCCGCTCGCCGCGCGCGCCCGCGGGCTACTCGCTGGCGGATCTCGCCGCCGACGCGGTCGCGGTGCTCGACGCGGTCGGCGCGTCGCGCGCGCACGTCATCGGGGTCTCGATGGGCGGCATGATCGCGCAGCTCGTCGCGCTCGAGCATCCGGAGCGCGTCGCCCGCCTCGTGCTCGTCTCGACGCACCACGGCGGTCGCGCCCTCGAGCGCTCGCACCCCGACGCGCTCGGCCTGTTCGATCCGGTGGCGCTGCTCGCCGGTGCGAGCAACCCCGAGGCGGCGATGCGTCACGCGATCGGCGTGATCACCGCGCCGGGTTTCGTCGAGCGCGCGCCCGAGGTCGTCGCCGAGCTCGTCGCGAACGCGCGCCGCGAGCCGACGCATCCGGCCGTGTTCCTCGCGCAATTCCAGGCGATCCTCGCGAGCGATCGCTCCGAGCGCGTGCGCGCGATCAGCGTGCCGACGCTCGTCATCCACGGCACCGAGGACAAGCTGATCCCGCCGGCGAACGGCCGCGAGCTCGCCGCCCGGATCCCCGGCGCGCGGCTCGTGATGCTCGATGCGTGCGGTCACATGCCGATGCACGAGCGGGCGGACGCGCTCGCCGGGCACGTGCTCGAGTTCCTGGACTCGTAGCTCGTCGGAACGCGCGTTGCAGTAGCCGACGGTATGCGCGCGCTAGTTGGCGTCTCGGTCGTTCTCGCAGCGTCGGTGGCGGGCGCTGCGCCGGTGAAGCTCGTCGTCACGTCGAATGCGTTCGGCTCCGGCGGCGCGATTCCGGTGCGGTACACGTGCGATGGCGCAGGCAAGGCGCCGACGCTCACCTGGTCGGCCGTGCCGCAGGGCACCAAGACGATCGCGATCCTCGTCGACGATCCGGACGCCGAGCGCGGTCCGTTCACGCACCTGCTCGTGACCGACCTGCCGCCGGAGCTGAGATCGCTGAACCTCGGAGACGCGCCCCCCGGCGGCGCGAACGTCCTGCTCAACGACACCGGCTCGCCGGGCTACCTCGCACCATGCCCGGAAGATGGCCATCAGGCCTATCACTATCGCGTGTACGCGCTCGACGCGACGACCGTCCCCACGCCGGGGACGACCGTCGTGACCCGCGACGGCTTCCTGCGCGCGATCGAAGGCCACGTGCTCGCCGAGGGCGAGCTCGTCGGCGTCTACGACGGAGGCTGATCGCCGGCCTCGAACAGCACGAACGGCAGCGTGTCCCAGACCTCGATCGTCTCGTACGGCGTCGAGTGGTGCGCGTCGTCGTCGAGATCGCAATCCATCTCGATCTCGAGCTCCTCCACGTCGTGGACCACCTCGATCCCGTCGCCGAGATCGCACGGCAGGAGCGCGCCGATCAACGCTTCGGCGGGGCGAGGCAGGTACATGTCCGTCCGGACGGGTGATGGGGAGCGGCCGTCGCATGCGCTCGTAACCCGGCGAAGTTTCAGCGGACTTCGCCGGCTCGCGGACCGGCGGGTGGCCCGTACACGTCCGTGCCGCCGCTCGAGAACACCTTCGGGTGCCGCGCGAGCACGGCGTCGAGGTGGCGCGCGATCTCGGGGTTCCTGGCGCGGTCGAGCGCGAAGCTCTCGCGCAGGAAGTCGTCGACCACGATCCACGCCGGCTCGTCGCCCGAGTAGAAGCCGAGCCGGTTGTCGGCGCGGAAGTCGCGATCGGGCGCGAGCGCGAAGACCGCAGCGACGCTGCCCATCACCAGCTCGTCGCGGCCGGCCTGCGCGCGCACGTACGCCAGCGCGGGCAGGTAGCGGCGCGCGTACGTGTTCTGCGCCGCGCGCTCGACGGTGCCGCCGAGCTGGAGCGCGACGAACGCGGCGAGCACCGCGGCGGTACCAGAGGCCCAGAAGCCGCGGCGCGCGAGCAGCTCGCCGGCGACGAACGCGAGCAGGCACGCGTACAGCGGCATCACGTGGACGAGGTAGACGGCGCCGCGCTGGCCCTCGCCGAGCGTGAGGAACAGGAAGAACACGCCGAGCAGGATCGCGAGGGTCCGGAAGCCGCGCTGGCGGCGCACGCCGCGCAGCGCGAACGCGGCGATCGCGGCGGCGAAGTAGACCGCGAGGATGAACGCCTTGAGGAACAGCGGGCCCGCGTTGCCGGGCGTGTGATCCTTGAGGCCGAACGCGCGCAGGTAGCGGCCGTCGAGCTCGCTCCACAGCGTCGCGACGGGATTCGTCAGCGACAGCGCGTGCCCGCGATCGCCCGCGGTGAGGTTCTGGTGGAACTGGATCGCGAAGCTCGCCGGGTCCTGCAGGATGTAGAGCCCCCACGCGATGCCGCCGAGGAGGTACGGCACGGTCGCGAGCAGCACCGTGCGCACATCGAGGCGATGGCGATCGCGAACGACGAGCACGAGCAGGCCGAGCAGGTAGAGGATCCCGAGCGGGTGCGAGAGCCCGGCGGCAGCGATCGCGGCGTTGGCCGCGACCAGCGCCCACGCCATCGATCGATCGCGCAGCGACAGGTAGAGCGCGAGCCCGGCCGCCCCGAAGCCGGCGCACAGCATGTCGTAGCGCGCGAGGCTCGCGGCCATCACGAACGTGTAGTCGCAGAGGATGATCGTCATCGCCGCGTAGGCGAGCCCGGTCCGGCCGGTGAGGCGCCGCACGATCACGAACCACGACAGCGCGGCGACGAGCCCCATCACGATCGACGGGAGCCGCATCACGACGAGGTGAAAGCCGAGCAGCCTGAACGCTCCCGCCTGCACGAGCATGCCGAGCGGCGGGTTCCAGTACGTGTGGGCGTGGATCCCGGCGAGCCCGCTCGATTGCTCGTCGACGATCGTCGTGCCCGTGAAGCCATGAAACGCGAGGTTGTACGCGGGGCTGGCGAAGCTGCCCTCGTCGCTCCACGGCGCCTTCGCGAACGACACCCACAGCGCGAGCACGAGGTAGAGGCCGATCACGCCAGCCGCGACCGCGATCCGGACGCGACGTTGCGCCAGCCAGGCGAGCATGCGCTCGAGCCGAGCAAGAACAGGACCCGCACCGCACCGGCGCCCTTTGCCGCGACCACGAATCGCTTTCGCACCCGCGCGCGATCACCCGCACGAACTGCCGGCAGGTCCGCCTGCAACGTGGCTTACGGCTCCGAACGTAGGCAGGGCACGAAGCGTGCTTAGGCAACCACAGGAATGCCCCGCGAGATTCCGCAGTCGCCGTCCCCGCCGGCGGCCGGTCAGCTCAAGGCGGTCGTGCGCCGCCGCTGGCGGCTCGGCGTCGTGACGTTCACGCTGCCGTGCGTCGTCGCGCTCGGGCTCGTCGCGTTCCTGCCTTCGCTCTACGAGTCGCACGCGCTGGTCCTCGTCGATGCGCCCACCACCGCGGGCGCGCTCGAGGTCTCGGGCGCGCGGATCGAACAGCTGACGAAGGAGAACCTCAGCGAGCCGCAGCTGGTCGCCGTGCTCGGCACGCTGTCCGAGCCGGCCGACGACGCGGCCGTGCAAGCGCTTCGCCGCGACATCGAGATCGAGACCGAGAAGGTCAACGGCCCGTCGGGGCAGACCAGCATCGGCGTGGCGATCCGCGTGCGCAGCTTCGATCCCGAGCGCGCGGCCCACGTTGCCAACGAGCTCGCGGACTTCTACACCGCCGCCGAGCGCGCGCGCCTGCAGCAGGAGGCCGCCGCGCTCGAGGCGCAGATCAAGGACGCGCGCGCGCAGCTCGACGAGCAGGAAGCGCGCGTGCGCGAGTTCGAGGCGCAGCACCTGCGCGAGCTGCCCGAGCAGGTGCAGCTGCACCTCGCGTCGATCGAGAGCCTGAATGCCCAGCTCGAGATGATCAAGGAGAACCGCACGCGGGCGCTCGAGCGCTCGCGCACGGCCGGCGAGGCGGGCGCGGTCGCGCCGGTAGACCCCGAGGCCGCAGAGCTCGCGCGGTTGCGCCAGCAGCTCGCGGATCTGCGGGTGCATGCGTCCGAGCAGCACCCGGACGTGGTGCGGCTGCGGCGCACGATCGAGACCCTCGAGGCGCGCCACAAGCCGGCGCCGAGCGCGGCACCGGCGACCCGCGGCGACGAGCTCGACAGCCAGCTGCGCGTGTGGTCGCGCGAGGAGCGCGAGATCGAGGCGCGCATCGCATCGGTGCAGCGCGAGGCGCTGAACGCGGCGCGACGCGGCCAGGAACGCGCGGCCCTGCTGCCGACGTACGAGGCCGCGCGCACGTCGTACACCGATCTGCTGCGCCGCTACGACGAGCTGCAGGCACGGCGCGGCGAGAGCGGCGACCGCGTGCCGTTCCACGTCGTCGAGGCGGCGCGTCCCGCACCCGGCGCCGTGCTGCCCAACCGACCTCGGATGGCGGGGCTCGGGATCATCTTCGCGGCGCTCGCGGCGCTCGCGATGGTGTGGGTGCGCGAGCAGGTCGATCGAACGTTCCACACCAGTGCCGAGCTGCGCGCGTTCACGCGGCTGCCGGTGCTCGGCCACATCCCACGCATCGTCACCGCGTCGGACCGCCGCCGCCGCGCCTGGCGCAGCGTGCTCGTCACGCTCGCGTTCGCGCTCGTGATCGTCGCGGTGATCGTCGCGACTCAGCACGCCGCGGCGAACCCGGAGGTGTTCCGCATGGTGACGCGGACGGGAGGCCCATGATCGAGGACATGCTCGACAGCCTCGATCGCCGGCTCGTCGCGGTGTTCCGGCCGGCGTCGTGGGAGACCGAGCGCTACCGCACGCTGCGGCGCTCGCTCGAGCGCACGTATCCGCCCGAGCGCCGGCGCGTGCTCGCGGTCAGCAGCGCGAACGCCGGCGAGGGCAAGAGCACGACCGCGGTCAACCTCGCGGCCGTGCTCGCCGAGGTCCCGTCGGCCAGCGTGCTGCTCGTCGACGCGGACTTCCGGTGCGGCTCGGTCGGCCGGTTGCTCGGCTGCGAGAACGCGGAGCACGACATCTGCGACGCGATCGACGACGGCTCGCTGTCCCTCGATCAGGTGACGCGCCCGCCCGCGGGCGGGCTCCGCTTCGCGGTCCTGCCGGCGCGCCCGCATCCCGACACCGCGCACCTGCTCGTCGAGTCGCCGAACTTCGCGCGCCTGATGGTCGAGGCGCGCCAAGCCTACCAGTACATCGTCATCGACACGCCGCCGCTGCTGCCGGTCTCCGATTGCCGCGCGATCGCGCAGTGGGTCGACGGGTTCGTGCTCGTCGTCGCGGCGCATCGTACGTCGCGCGACCGGCTCGGCGAGGCGCTCGCGATGCTCGAGCCGCGCAAGCTGCTCGGCCTCGTGTTCAACGGCGACGACGAGCCGGCCTGGAAGGGGCCGAGCCATTACTACGCGCACTACGGAGCTCCGCCGTGAGGCGAGGACTGCTGGCACATCTCGCGTGTCCGTCGTGCCGAGGGGACCTCGCGCTCTCCGGCGGCGCGGGCGACGAGCTCCTCGAGGGCGAGCTGAGCTGCCGCGGCTGCGGCGCGCGCTACCCGATCCGCCGCGGCATCCCGCGGTTCGTCGGCAGCGGCAGCTACGCGGCGAGCTTCGGACGCGAGTGGAACTGGTTCAACTCGGTGCAGATCGACTCGCACAACGGCAGCGATCTGTCGGAGCGCCAGCTCGCGGACACGACCGGCTGGCGCGACGCCGACTATCGCGGTCGGTTGCTGCTCGACGCCGGCGTCGGTGCAGGCCGGTTCGCGGAGGTCGCCGCGCGCAAGGGCGCGGAGGTGATCGGCGTCGATCTCAGCGACGCGGTCGAGGCCGCGTACGGCAACCTCCACGATCGCCCGAACGTCCACATCGTCCAGGCCGACATCTTCGCGCTGCCGTTCCGTCCCGGCACGTTCGATCTCGCGTACTCGATCGGCGTCCTCCATCACACGCCCGATCCGCGCGCCGCGTTCCACTGCGTGGCCGAGATGGTCAAGCCGGGCGGCCGGCTCGCGGTCTACCTCTACTACCGGAGCGCGATC
>JBLMXA010000619.1:0-5384 GCA_050257515.1 Acidobacteriota bacterium
GCGCTGACAATCGAAGCGTTCGCGCTCTCCTCCGCCCCTCGCGCGCGCGGCACGTCGTTGCGCCGCAGCGCGCGGGGCGAGCGCCACCACCCGAGGCCGAGGCTTACCCCGTTCCCGTTCCGGCTCCGGTTCCCGTTCCGGCTCCGGTTCCGGCTCCGGCTCCCGTTCCCGCTCCGGCTCCGGTTCCGGCTCCGGCTCCGGTTCCCGCTCCGGCTCCGGTTCCGGCTCCGGCTCCCGTTCCGGTTCCCGCTCCGGCTCCGACTCCAGCTCCGGTTCCCGCTCCGGCTCCGGTTCCGGTTCCCGCTCCGGCTCCCGCTACAGCGCCGCCTTCGTCCAGTCCGTCAGCGCCTTCGCCGCCGCGATCCCCGGCGCCGTCACGCCGGCCCCCAAGTCTGCCGTCGCGTCGAACGGCTGGCTGCCGCCTTCCCGCCACTGCCGCAGCTCCACCAGCGGATCCGCGCCGAGCCGCGGCTGGATCCGGACGTGCGTGAAGCTCCTCCGCAACCCCGGCCGCGTCGCCGGCAGCCACGTGCCGCTATTGACGTACACCCCGCCGCCGCGCAGCGGCTGCCACCTCGGATCGTGCGTGTGTCCGAACACGACGACTGGTGCGTCGACATGCCGCCGCAACCGCTGTGGGATCGAGCGCATCGGCAGCTGCGACGTCACCAGCGACTTGCCGAGCCACTTCTGGATGCCGGTCGCCGTCGACACCGCCGCGACGCTGCCGAGCGTCGCCCAGCCGATCGGCATCCAGATCAGCATCATCAGGATCGCGAGGAACGTCCCGGTCAGAAGGCCCCACTTGTCGAGCACGAGCAGCCGTGCGAGCCGCCGCCAGCTCACGGTCAGCGGCGTCCGCGCGAGCCGGTCGATCGCCTGCGCGGTCTCGACGTCGAGGCCGCCGGCCTTCGCGACCTGCGCGAGGCGCTCGCGGTGGACGCGTCGCCTCGCATCCCGTCGCTTCATCGACTGGTGCAGCGCGCGCGCCCGCAGCATCGCGAAGATGAAGTGCGTGTACGCGATGAACAGCCGCCAGAACGAGCGGAGGCCGCCCTCGCCCGCGTAGCGCAGGTAGCCCCAGAAGCCCCACTCCTCGATCGAGTGCGGATCGATGTCCGGCACCGCGGCGCCGAGGTAGCGGACCGCGGCGTAGTCGGCGTTGAACACGAGCCGGCCGTCCTTCGGATCGGTCGGTGCGAGGTTGAACTCGAACGAGCAGCCCTCGTCGTAGACGTGGCCGTGCTCGATCCACGCGACGCCGGGCACGTACACGAACCACGGCACGACGCGGATGCGCGGCGCGATCTTGTCGTCCGCGCCGGCTTCCTTCAGGTGCCGGTGCAGCTCGGCGACGACCTCGGGCGCGAGCAGCTCGACGTCGTGGTTGCCGACGATGATGTCGATCGAGTGGCCGGCGCGCGCGAACGCGACCAGATCGCCGAGCAGCGGGCGATGAGCCTCGCACAGTCTCCGCATGCGGAGGACGCCGGCCTTGACGCCGCGGCCGAGCCCGAGTCGCCGCTCGTCGGCGCTGCGCGCGGGCAGCTCGCGCGTCGCCGGGATGACGACCGACATGAAGTCGAACAGATCGCCCGCGATCACGAGCCGCCACGGACGGCCGTTCAGCCGGCGGATGGCGTGGTAGCGCAGGAAATCGCGGAACGCCTGGGCCCCGATCGCGACCGCGTCCCGGCGATCCTTCGATGCACCAGGGAGTAGCTCCTCGCCGAAGTGAAGGTCGGAGACGACCAGAATATTGGCGAGGTCGGCCACTACCACCACCGTGACAGTTTGTCCGGGGGTGCGCAATGATCTACGCACACCTCTTTAAGTCTGCGTCGTGCCTACCCTATCCGCTGTGGTGCGTGGTATGCCGCATTGCGTGACGCAGCTCCTCTTCATCCTGTTGCTCGCGGCGTCGCTGGCGTTCTTCGCGCGAACCGTGTGGCTGTTCGGGCGCGGCGTCGCTGCGGGGGCCGCCGATCCGCGCCCCCGCCTGGACCAGATCGGAGGCCGGCTGATCGACGTCGGCATCTACTTCTTCGGCCAGAAGAAGGTCGCCGAGCGCGGCCCGCAGCACCGATCGAGCGCGCACCACCTGTTCATCTTCTGGGGCTTCCTGATCATCACGATCGCGACCGTCGACACGGTCGTGTCGAGCGTGATCCCGGGGCTGTCGCTGCGGCTGCTGCCGGACGTCGTCTACGAGCCGCTCTACCTCGTCATCGACGTGTTCAACCTGATCGTGCTCGCGATGATCGCGTGGGCGTTCACGCGCCGGATCGTCGTCAAGCCGCGCCTCATCCCGATGAGCCTCGATGCCGGCCTCATCCTCGGCGCGATCGGCGCGCTGATGGTCACGCACTTCCTCATGCACGGCTACGAGCTCGCCGCGCAGGGCGCGTCGCCGTGGTGGCTGCCGATCTCCAGCACGGTCGCGACATGGCTCCCGGCCGAGCACGCCGCTCGCGGCTTGGCGATCGCGTACTGGCTGCACGTGCTCGTGCTGCTGACGTTCCTCAACTACCTGCCTTACTCCAAGCACATCCACCTGCTCGGCGCGCTGCCGAACATCTTCACGCGCAACCGCTCGCCCCGGCGCATGGACCTGCCGAAGCTCGATCTCGAGGACGAGAACCAGTGGGGCGTGTCCCGGTTCGAGCAGTTCTCGTGGAAGAGCCTGCTCGACACCTACGCGTGCACCGAGTGCGCGCGCTGCACGAACTACTGCCCCGCATACAACACCGGCAAGAACCTGTCGCCGATGCAGCTCGTGCACGACATCCGCTACGAGATGCTCGATCGCGTCGAGCTGCGCGACGAGATCGCCGATCTCGAGCGCCAGATCGCCGCGTTCGAGGATCCCCATCACCCCGATCGCGAGTTCCTCGCCGGCCGGCTCGACGCCGCGAAGCAGGAGCTCGAGACGATGCCGCGGCTGACCGGCGGCCGCGTCGCCGACGACACGCTGTGGGCGTGCACGACCTGCGGCGCGTGCCAGGAGGTGTGCCCGGTGTTCATCGAGCACCCGCTGAAGATCCTGCAGATGCGCCAGAACCTGGTGCTCGAGCAGGAGAAGGCGCCCGGCGAGCTGCAGCGCACGTACCGCAACATCGAGCGGCAGTCGAACCCGTGGGGCATCGGCAACGACCAGCGCATGGACTGGGCGAAGGACCTCGACGTCCCGACGATCGAGGATCACCCGAACCCCGAGTACATCCTGTGGGTCGGCTGCGCCGGCGCGTTCGACTCGCGCATCATCAAGCAGACGCGCGCGATGATCAAAGTGCTGAACACCGCGGGTGTCGACTACGCGGTGCTCGGCCACTCCGAGGCGTGCACCGGCGATCCCGCGCGGCGCACCGGCAACGAGATGCTGTTCCAGATGCAGGCCGAGGCGAACGTCGAGACGCTCAACTCCGCCGGCGCCAAGAAGGTGATCACGAGCTGCCCGCACTGCCTGCACACGCTGCGGCATGACTACCCGCAGTTCGGCGGCAACTACGAGGTCGTCCACCACACGCAGCTGATCGATCACCTCTACAAGAGCGGCGCGCTCAAGAGCGACAAGACGCCGATCGGCAAGATCACGTACCACGACAGCTGCTACCTCGGCCGCTGGAACCGCGAGTTCGATGCGCCGCGCGCGGTGCTCGAGGAGGTCGGCATCCCGAACATCGTCGAGCTCGAGCGCTCGCGCCAGTACGGCTTCTGCTGCGGCGCCGGCGGCGGCCGGATGTTCATGGAGGAGCACGAGGGCGAGCGCGTCAACGTCAACCGCTCCGACGAGATCATCGCCGCCGACGTCGAGGCGGTCGCGGTCGCCTGCCCGTTCTGCAACATCATGCTGACCGACGGCATGAAGCAGCGGAACGTCGACGACAAGATCGCCGTGCTCGACATCGCCGAGCTGGTCGCGCAGAGCCTGCCCGACGTCCCGGTAGGAAATCTGGTTCGCAAAAAAAGGGACGTGTGACCGAGGACGAGGGATCGATCGCGTGTGAAGCACGCGACACCTTGGTCCGAGGAAATCCCCGAAGGGGGTATGATGCCGCCCAATGAGGTGGCTTAGTCTGATCCTGCTCGTCGCGGCGTGCAGCAACGCCGACGGCACCCGCGGAGAATGCGCCGAAGGCGGCGAGCTCGCCGCCTGTCCCGAGGCCGAGCGCACCGCCGAGGGCGCGTGCTGGCGCCTCGTCGACTGCGGCGCGATCCCGCTCGACTCCGGCTCGAACAATCCCGACCGCTTCGACTGGAACAACTGCGTGACCACGTTGATGCGGCAGACCGACGACCGCCAGCGCGTCGTGATCGACTGCATCGCGACGGCGACGTGCGACTCGCTGAAGCCGAGCGACATCCGCGACCCGAACCCCGCGGAGATCGCGTGCCTCGTCGCCGGCGGGATCGACTGATGCGGATCGCATCGTTCCTCGCCATCGGCCTTGTCACGCTCGCGATGCTCGCCACGCCGTCGCGGGCGCAGCCCGCCGACGTGCCCGGCCTCATCAAGCTGATCGACAACCAGCCGGGCGACATGGATCGCTCGACCTGGAAGGAGAAGCGGCGCGACGCCGCCAGGAAGCTCGCGCAGACCAAGGACAAGCGCGCGCTGCCGGTGCTCGAGAAGCTCGCGGAGACCGAGACGTTCGACATCATCGGCGAGATCGCGATCGAGGGGCTCGGCACGCTCGGCGATCCGGCCGCGGTGCCGACGCTGCAGCGGATCGTCGCCGACGACAAGCGCGACAAGAGCCAGCGCGAGCTCGCGAAGAAGGCGCTCGCCAAGCTCGGTGCACCGGAGACCGCGCCGGTGCCGACGCCGACGCCGACACCGACGCCGACGCCGACGCCGACCCCCACGCCGGAGCCGGGTGCGGGCTCGGGCTCGGGCTCGGCGGTCGTCGACACCGGCGGCCTCATCGGCACGCCGCAACCGCCGAGCGAGCTGCCCGCCGCCCCCGAGCTCGCCGACGACACGCTCGCGGCGTACGAGCGCATCACGTTCGCCGGCGGCACCGCGAACTTCGCGTACGACACGCTCCAGCGCCGGCTCGACGCCGACGCCGACGTCGCGGGCAGCTACGCCAAGCGCGTCGAGCGCGAGGGCATGGCGTGGGGCACGACCGCCGACGTGCGGCTCGAGCCGAGCTACATCAAGCAGTCGACGATCCCCGGCGCGGGCCCGGCCAACTCCAGCCAGAAGGCGGTGCAGGCGGTGATCGACGGCACCGGCGAGGCGCGCTTCTACAGCGGCCAGCTCTACGGCGTCGGCAAGGCGGGCGCGGCGCTGTCGTTCGCGTACGCGAGCGACAACGGGACCGACAACGGCGGCAACACGGGATCGAACCGCGTCTCGAACAAGCAGATCGATCTCGAGG
>JBLMXA010000620.1:0-4388 GCA_050257515.1 Acidobacteriota bacterium
AGCGCCGCCACCCGCCGTCGCGCCGCCACCCGCGGTCGCGCCGCCACCGGCCGTCGCACCGCCACCCGCGGTCGCGCCGCCACCGGCCGTCGCGCCGCCACCCGCGGTCGCGCCGCCACCGGCCGTCGCGCCGCCACCGGCGGTCGCGCCGCCGCCCGCGGTCGCGCCGCCACCGGCGGTCGCGCTCGACTGCGTGCTCGACGAGCTCGAGCTGCTGCTCGTGTCGTCGCTCGAGCTGTCGTCGCTCGAGCTGTCGTCGCTCGAGTCGTCGCTATCGTCGCTATCGTCGCCACCGTCGCCACCGCTCGCCCAGTCGTCATCGCTGTCGCCCTCGTCGGCAGGCGCGGGCTCGGCGCTGCCGCTCGCGCCCCAGCCGTCGTCGCTGCCACCGCCGTCGTCGGACTCGGCGCCGCCGCCACCCCCGCCGCCGCCGCCGCCACCGCCGCCACCGCCGCCACCGCCGCCGTCCTGGCCGGGCTGCACCTGGTCCTTCGCCTGGTCACCCTCGACGCTCGCGATCTCGCCGGCGCCGTCGCCCTGGAGGCCCTGCGTCGCGGGCGAGCTCGACGTGTTGATCGTGATCGAGGCACCCTTGACCGTGATCGACGACGACGACTTGATGCCGAACGTCGAGCCGGCGTGCGTCAGCAGCTGCGTCTTGGCCCCGCCCGTGATCGTGTCCGACGCGCCGACCTTGATCGCCTTCGCGTGGAAGATCACGTTCTGCTGCGCCTTGATCTCGATGTCGCCGTCGCACTCGATCTTGACGACCTTGTTCGCCGAATCGAGGACGATCTTGTTCTTCTTGTTCTTGTCGACGATCGTGATCTTCTCGCTGCCGTCCTTGTCGTCGAAGATCAGGCGATGGCCGGCACGCGACTTGATCAGCTTCGTGTTGTTCTTGCCGGACTGGTTGGTCTCGACCGGCTTCTGCTTGTTGTTCCACGCCGCGCCGATCACGATCGGACGATCGATCTCGCCGTGCTCGAACACGACGAGCAGCTGGTCGTCGACCTCCGGCAGCATGTACGTGCCGCGGTCGCCGCCCGCCATCGGCACCGCGATGCGCGCGTAGAACGTCGACTCCTGATCGTTCATCCACGGGAACTTGACCTTCACCCGCCCGCCCGGATTGCCGTCACCCGTGCTGTTGTCGACGACGACCGCGAGATGCACGCCGCGCATCTTGTTCGCGCGCTGCGCCACCTTCATCGGGCGTTCGGGGAGCCACATGCGTCGTTATCCGATGTTCACGGTCGAGCCGTCGTAGTTGCACGGCGAGCCCGAGGTCAGCGACGCCGCCGACGAGCCCGACAGCTTGATGTCGCTCGTCGCCTTGACGTCGATCGTCTGCGTCGCGTTCATCTTGATGTTCTGCTTCGCGGTCACCGACAGCTTGCCGTTCTTGCAGGTGATCTCCATCGTGCCCTGCATCGACGCGATCGCGACGCCGGTCTTGCCCGCCTCCGGCGGGGTGAACACCGCGCACTTGTTCGGGCCCGCGCCGTCCTTCTCGAAGTTGCCGATGCCGACCATGCACGTCGACGTCTTGTCGGCGATCACGACCTTCGTCTTGCCGGTGTCGTCGAGGATCAGGCGATGGCCGCTGCGGCTGCGATAGCCGCGGAAGTTGTTCTTGCCGTCCTCGTTCGGCTCGGGCGACGGATCCTTCTTGCTCCACACGCCGCCGAGCACGACCGGCTGGCTCATGTCGCCCTGCATGAACATGACGACGACGCAGTCGTCGATGTCGGGCAGCGTGTACCAGCCGAACTTGTCGCCTTCCATCGGCGTCATCAGCTGCGCCCAGTGCGTCTGATCGGTGTCGCCGGCGTCGAGGTGCGGCAGCCGCACCTTCACGCGGTTCAGGTTGTTCGGATCTTTGTTCTGGCAGACGATGCCGTAGTAGAGGCCGTGCTGGACCTTGTCCTTGCTGTCCGGTTTTGGCCCACCCGGCTTCATCGCTAGGCTTTCTGCGCGTCGCGCGCGAGACGAAGGATCGTCGTGTATCCGGAGGCCTTGCTGTTGCCGCCGCCGCGAGCGGAGCCCGCGTGGCGGTGGGTGATGCCCATGATGTAGTACTTGCCGTTGAACGGATCGTCGCCCGGGCTGGCATCGGGATCCGCGTTCGCGGCGATCTTGACGATCTTGCCGAGATCGAACGCCGGGTCACCGGAGACCTCGGCCTCGCCGGTCATGTGCTGGAGCGACAGGTCGACGAGCTTCGCCTTCGCGAGCGCGTCCGCCTCCTCCTTGCTCCAGATCGGCTCGTCGACGGAGAAGCCTTCGTTCTCGCCCATGTCGCCGGAGCCCTGGACCGCGTTCGCCGAGCCGAGCGAGCTGGCCTGCATCTCGTACTCGCCCTGGATCAGCTCCTTGGTCTCCGGGTTCCAGCCCTTGACCGTCATCTTCTTCAAGATCGGCGCCGACGTCACGCGCGGCGAGAACGACCGCAGCGCGCCCTCCTTCGAGGACTCGTCGATCTTGAGCTCCATGATCGGCGCGGCCTGCAGGTCGGGCTGCTTGCAGTAGATCTTCGTGTCGACGCACCAGACATGACAGCCCATGCGCGCGGCGCGCATGCGCAGGAACTCCATGTCCGTCTGGTTGTGCTGGTAGACGTGCTTGTACGTGATCGACTTCTCGTGCTTCCAGTCGAGCGTCAGGCCGTGGTCCGACACGACCTGCTGGAGGATCTGCTGATCGGTCTTGTCGGTGAACGTCATCGACTTCCGCTTCCGCAGTAGCCGGTGCATCTTGTTCATCGCGCGGATCAGCACGCGCGACTTCTCGCCGCCCTTGTACGACGGCTCGACGCCGACGACCTCACCCTTGTAGATGCTCGTCGAGTTGTCGCCGACCTTGATCTCGATCGTGCCACCCATCTTGGTCTTGGAGTGGTTGTCGCCCTGGTTCGAGAGCACGATCGACGCCATGTCCGGCTGGAACATGTCGCGCTCGACGGTGTACGAGAGGAACGCGGAGTCGCGGATCTTCGTGCCGTCGACGTAGATCTCGACGTTGGGTGCTGCGGCCTTGTCGTCCGCCATCGCCTACTGGCCTCCTCCGCTACTGCCACCGCTCGCCATCGACACGACGTCGGCCTCCTTGAGCTTGACCGTGCACGTCGCGCGGACGGGCGTGCCGTCGTCGGTGAACATCGTGTACTTGGTCGACACCGACTCGATCACGCAGCGGAAGTTCTCGACCGTCGTGCCCCAGGTGACGACGCAGCGGTGCGGCCGCCGCTCGTCTTCCTTCTTCGAGCCGGCCTTGATCACCGACGCGAGCTTGTAGAGCGTCGCGACCTGGTCCTTGATGCTGCCCTTGCTCTCGAACGAGTCGAACATGAGCTCGACCGTGAGCTCGCGGCCGTCGGCGCCGGTGAACTCGAGGTGGATGCCCTGCTCGTTGCTCTTGTTCGCCTGGTTGTGCTTCTGCCAGGGAACGGTGAGATCGACCTGCAGATCCTTGGGGTTGTACTGCGCTTGGATGTGCAGATCGGCGTCGAGGCTCGCGATCTTGATCTTGGTGGTGGCGGGCTTGAAGTGGCTCATAGGTACGGCTCCCCGTTACGCGCGCGCGCGGAGTCCATCATCTTGTGCACGTGCTTGAACACGTCGTCGGCGACCTTCTCGATGTCGATCTTGTGCTCTTCCTTCGCCATGCGCTGGCCCTCGGTGGCCGGCGACGGCTGGGCGGTCGGCTGGGCTCGCGCCGACGCGGCGACCGCGCTCGGCGGTGCCGACACGAGCGTGAGCTCGGCGATCGAGATGTCCTCGGAGATCCCGCCGCCGCTCGCGCGGTCCGCGAACATGCGCTTCGCGGCGGCCTCGAACCACGCCGGGATCTCGACCTCGCCGCCGCCGTGGCGGGCGGCCGCGCGGCCGGTGCGCACGAGCTCGGGTGCCGCGGTCGGCACGCGCGAGGCCGCGCCGCCGTCGCGCGAGCTCGACGCGCCGGTGGCCGCCGCATCGGCGTTCGCCGCGGTGAGCGGCGCGACGTAGGAGCCGAGCGCCTCGCCCGCGCGCGCCGACAGCGCGCCGAGCCCGGGCCGCATCTCGACGAAGCCGGCCTCGCGCAGCTCCTGGCGGCGCTGCGACGCGCGCGCCGACGCCGCGCCGGTCGACAGCGCGGGCTGGCCGGCGTGATCGGCGCTCGCGGGCTCGCCGTCGAGCGGCGCCGCGGCATAGACACTCGGCAGCACGTCCCACGCGATCGACGCGCGCTCGCGCGCCGACATCGTCTCGTCGCCGCGGCCGGCGAGCGCGAGCGCGCGCGCGGCGCGCGCCGCGGGCGTGAAGCTCTTGCCGGCGGGCGACTGGCCGAGCGCGAGGTAGAGCGCCTCGAACTTCGCGCGGCGCGACGTCGCGACCATCGCGGATGCG
>JBLMXA010000621.1:0-8550 GCA_050257515.1 Acidobacteriota bacterium
ACCGCGTCGCGGTCGAGCAGCACGTCCTGGCGGAGCATCTTGATCGCGACCCGCTCGTTCAGTGCAAGGTGCGTACACTCCGCGACGACGCCCATCCCACCGTGGCCCAGGATCGCGTCGACGCGATATTTGCCTTGAAATACCTCGCCGATGCTGATGCCAGCGTCGGCTGGTTTAACACTCTGCGCCACGCGACGAAGATCGTAGCCTGCCCGCCCAGTGGTCACAAGCGCCGCGCGGATGTAGGTCCGCGCCTACATCAGTGCTGGATCTGATGAATCTTGAGCACGTTCGTCTGCATTCCCGATCCGACGGGCACCGCCATCGTGATCAGCACGTTCTCGCCCGGCAGGGCCAGGTTGCGCTCGATCAGCGTCGCCTCGACGCGATCGACCAGCTCCTCGCTCGTCGCCGACGGTCCGATCAGCACCGGCGTCACCCCCCAGAACAGCGCGAGCCGGCGGAACGTCACTTCGTTGGTAGTCAAACAGACGATGTTCGCCTCCGGCCGGTACTCGCTGACGAGCCGCGCGGCGCCGCCCGAGTTCGAGACCGTGACGATCGTGCGCAGCTTCATCGCGCGCGCGGCGATCACCGCGGCGTGCGCGATCGCGTTCGCGCTGACCGCGAGCTCGATGTTCGGCGCCTCGGCGTTCTGGCGGTAGTACGCGCTCTTCTCGATCTCGTCGATGATGCGCGCCATCGTGCGCACCGCCTCGATCGGGTGCGCGCCGGACGCGGTCTCGCCCGACAGCATCAGCGCGTCGGTGGTGTCGAGCACCGCGTTCGCGACGTCGGAGGCCTCGGCGCGCGTCGGCCGCGCCTGCGTGATCATCGACTCGAGCATCTGCGTCGCGGTGATCACGATCTTGCCGCGCTTGTTCGTCTCCTCGATGATGCGCTTCTGCCACAGCGGCACCTTCTCGGGGCCGAGCTCGACGCCGAGATCGCCGCGCGCGACCATCACGCCGTCCGCGACGTCGACGATCTCGCCGAGCCGCTCGAGCGCCTGCGGCTTCTCGATCTTCGCGATCACCGGGATCGACACCTGGTCGACGGTGAGCAGCCGCTTGGCCTCGATCACGTCCTCGGGGCGCCGCACGAACGACAGCGCGACGTAATCGACGCCGTAGCGCAGCGCGAACCCGATATCGAGCTTGTCCTTGTCCGAGAGCGCCGGCGCGGACACGTCGACGCCGGGCAGGTTGATGCCCTTGTTGTTCTTCAGCACGCCGCCGGAGACGACGACCGTCTTGACCTCGCGATCGTGGACCTCGGTGACCGCGAGCGACAGGTAGCCGTCGTCGAGCAGGATCTGGTCGCCGGGCCGGACGTCGAGGGGCAGCTGCTGATACGTGGTCGCCACACGCCGGTCATCGCCGACGACGCTGGTGTCGGTCGTGATCGTGAACTCGGCGCCTGCCTTCAGCTCGACCTGACCTGTACCGAACTTGCACACGCGGATCTTCGGGCCCTGGAGATCGAGCAGCACCGCGATCGCCTTGCCGCGGCGATCTGCCTCGGCCCGGACGATCGCGAGCATCTTCGCGTGATCCTCGTGACTACCGTGCGAGAAATTCAGACGCGCGACGCTCATCCCGGCGTCGATCAGCTCGCCGATGCGCTCGGGTGTCGAGGAGGCCGGACCGAGGGTACAAACGATCTTCGCGCGCGGCATTGTTAACGGGCGGCAGTAGACCATCCAAATGAGCGAGTAGAAAGCCCGAGTGCGAGCGAAGCGAGCGCGAGGCCCCTCACGCGATTGCGTGCCGCGAAGCGGCCAAACGTCTTGCTGAAAACCGCGCGCCCCGGTTATTACCGCGGCCGATGCGAAGTCAGACCTGCTTGGGTGTGATGGTCGTGCTGTGCGCCGAGCTCGGCGCCTGCACGATCCAGCAGGATCAGCCCGACCTCGCCGGTCAGGATGTTCGTCTCACGATCATCCACACCGCCGACATTCATTCGCGGCTGTTCCCGTACAACTTCGTTCCGAACAAGTTCGATCAGGACTACGGCCTGCTGCCGGGAGGCGGCCCGTACGGCGGCATGGCGCGCATCGCGACGCTCGTCCATCGCATCCGCGACACCGCCGATCGCTCGCTGTGGCTCGACTCGGGCGACGCGTGGGAAGGCGCGCCGATCTTCAACGAGTTCAAGGGCGAGCCCGAGATCCGCGCGCTGTCGCTCGCCGGCCTCGACGGCGAGGTGCTCGGCAACCACGAGTTCGACCTCGGCGCGACCCAGCTCTACAAAGAGATCTCGCAGTGGTCGCAGTTCCCGCACCTCGTCGCGAACTACGCGTTCGACGATCTCGTCGACAAGACGCAGCCGGCGCTCAAGGACGTCGTGGTCCCGTACCAGGTCTACGACGTCAAGGGCATCAAGATCGGCGTGATCGGGATGGGCAACCAGGACACGCTGCTCGGCAGCTTCGACGGCGGCAACAGCCTGGGCTTCCATCCGATCGACAACCTCGAGGTGCTGCAGCAGTACGTCGACCTGCTGCGCCCGACCGTCGATCTGATCGTCGTCGTCAGCCACCTCGGCCTCGACAACGACGAGGGCCTGTCGGCGTCGATGGTCTCCGATCCGAACAGCTCGCTCGCGATCAAGGGCGTCGATCTGATCCTCGGCGGCCACCTCCACATCGTGACGAACCCGCCGAAGCTGCTGCCGAACGGCGACGACGCCGTGGTCTGCCAGCACCAGGACTGCTCGACGTTGCTCGTCCACTCCGGCGCGTTCGCGAAGTACGTCGGCCGGCTCGATCTCGTCGTCCACATGTCCGACAACGGCGACAACGCCGATCCCGAGCACCGCAGCCGCATCAAGTCGTTCGCGTACGTCAACGAGCCGGTCTACGAGGGCATCCCGGACGATCCCACGATCGCCGGGCTGCTCCAGCCGTACCTCACGAAGCTCAACCAGGACATCAACCTCAGCGAGGTGTTCTCGTGGGTCGGCCCGCCGTCGACCTACAACAAGGGCAAGATCGTCCGTGCCGATCCGAGCGGTGGCGACAGCCAGCTCGGCAACCTGGTCTCGCGCGCGATGCAGGCGCAGATCGGCGTCGAGGCGCAGTTCGCGTTCACGAACTCGCTCGGTATTCGCGCCGACTTCGAGCCGGGCCCGCTGACGGTCGAGCAGATGTACAACGTGTTCCCGTTCGAGAACACGATCGTCGTGATGTACCTGTCGGGACAGGAGGTCAAGGACACGCTCGACTTCGTCGCCGGCAAGAGCGCGACGCGCGGGTGTCAGAGCCAGATGCAAGCCTCCGGCATCACGTTCGACATGGTGTGCCGCGATAGCCCAGCCGATCCGTGCAACGTCATCGATCCGAACTTCGGCACGACGCCGTGCTCGCAGGACTCGGACTGCACGGTCGCGAACCCGTCGACGAGCGTCACCGCGCTCAACGACGTGTGCGGCGCGCCGGACCCGAGCAAGCCGAACCAGAAGTACTGCCTGCAGACCGCGTGCTCGCGCAACATCTACATCGGCGATCACTGCCGCGACGCACCGGACCAGCCGGTGAACCCGATGACCACGCCGTGCGCGCCGCTCGAGCTCAACGGCCTCTACCGCGTGGCGGTCAACAACTACATCGCCGCGGGCGGCTCGGGCTTCCTCGTGCTCAAGCGCAACACGTCGCAGCAGGACACCGGCGTGTCGCTGCGCGCGGCCCTGCAGGTGTTCCTCACGAACCAGGGCCACTCGTGCGACGGCATGGACGTCAGCAAGATCGTCGACACGACCGACCCACAGGTCCCGCAGCGCTCGGTGTTCCAGCGCTACGGCAACATCTCCTGCCTCGACGACATGATCGAGCCACACGACGGCCGCATCCGTCCGGTGTTCCTGCAATGAGGCGCGCGGGTCGCATCGCCGCGCTCGCGTCCGTCGCCGCGCTCGGCGCCGGTCTCGGAGCCCTCGGCGCGTGCACCGATCACCGGGCGCCGATCACCGGCACGCAGGCGCTCCAGGTGACGCTGAACGCGCCGACCGATCCCGGCAACGCCGACAACCGGCTGCCCGACGCCGCGCGCACGGTGTCGATGACGATCGCCGCGATCGGCGCCGACGGCAAGGTCGACACGACGTTCAACGCCACGCTCCAGGTCTACGTGCAGTTCCTCGGCACGCTGACGCCGTACTTCATCTGCACGCCCGGCCAGATGAACACGCCCTCGACGCCATGCGGCGCGCCGCTGACGACGATCCAGATGACCAACGGCATGGCCACGCTGTCGAACTTCATGCTGCCGCCGGTGTTCGGACCGACGACGGTGTGGTTCGAGGATGGCTGCTACCTCGACGGCGGCAGCGGCAACTCGAACGCGTGCCCGCAGACGACGACGTACGCGACCGGCTCGTCGCCGACGTTGTGGTACCGCGACCCGTTCATCCAGGACATCCGCAGGCCGGCCGACGAGAGCTCGCCGGACGCCTACCAGGTCGGGCCGATCGACAACAAGAACGTCGCGGTCGCGGCGTCGCGCTACGGCGCGAACGGCCGGCTCGTGATCACGTCGGTGTACTCGCAGGGCTACACGCTCGCCGACGTCAACTGCAAGGGCGCCGGCGGCACGCCGCCGTGCACCGCCTCCGACTACGACTACATCGACGTGTTCTCGTACAGCGCACCGCTCGATCAGGAGAAGCGGTTCCTGAACGAGGGCCAGATCGTCGACGGCTTCGCCGGTGGCGTCAGCGAGTTCGACGGCCTGCTCGAGATCGGGTTCCCGCAGACGTTCTTCTCGCAGGCGACGCCCGCGGTGTGCAACCCGCCGTCGGCGACGTGCAACAAGGCGTACGAGCCGCAGCCCGACCCGACGTCGGCGACCTGCATGTCGGATCCCGCCGCGTGCACCGGCACGACGATGAAGATGGACTACTCGTGGTTCACGAACACGATCTACTTCAAGCGCAACGAGTCGAACGCGCTCGAGGTCGACAACGCGGCGGTCTGCAACCTCGATAGCGACTACACGACGTTCAAGCAGTGGAAGCTCGATCTGTCGGGTACCGGCGGTAATTGCACCGGCAACGTCCTCAACGTCGTCAGCGCGGGCATCTTCGATCCGACTCCGTACGTCGGCATGAAGCTGCCGCGCGTCGTCGGCATCGAGCGCTCGATCAACATCGGCACGTTCCACGTCTGGATCATCTATCCGCGCGGCATGAACGACTTCACCCTGCCTTAGCTCGACCTGGACATAGGACAACATGCGTACTCTCGTTGGTTTGACTCTCGTCGTCGCCGCGATCGCGGCACCGCTCGTTGCCGCCGCGCAGCCGGCCGAGCCTCCCGGCGCGCCCGAAGGCACCGGCTCCGGCTCGGCCACGCCTGCGGCCGACGAGGACGCCCGCGTCAAGGAGATCGTCGACCGCGAGCTCGCGAAGGTGCTCGGCGAGCGCGCCGCGAAGGAAGCTGCCGACCGCGCCGCCCGCGAGAACGAGGGCACCGCGACCTCGACCGGTCCGACGTCGACCGGCGAGATCACGGGCTCCAGCGGCTTCATGGACACGCGCCTCGCGTTCACGCTGACGAACGAGAACGTGCTCGTGAAGCCGGGCGACACGATCCCGAGCGTCCCGGGCTGGCGGTTCGGCGTGCCGAACTCGCTCGGCGTGCTGTTCTTCGACAACTACGACACGCGCTACAGCGGCTTCGAGACGCTGTCGCACGCGGTCATGTATCGCGACTGGCACTCGGGCCACTGGGACGCCGAGGCCGGGTTCGTGCTGCGCATCAACGAGCTGTCGGGCACGAACATCAACTTGTCGGACGACGGCAGCTACATCGTCGTGTCGAACTGGAAGGATCCGACCCACAAGGATCCCACGCGCATCAGCCTGACCGCGTTCCCGGTGTCCGCCGATCGCTTCCGGCTCGGCTACAGCTACCGGCTGTCGTGGGGTGGCGATCCCGAGTACAACCGCACCGGCACGGCGACGCCCGGCATGAAGGTGCAGTACGACACCGAGCGCGCGTACGTGTTCGCCGGCGCCAAGAGCGCGGTCGTGCTCGACACCCGCACGGCCGAGCAGAAGAGCGCGCTCGCGTTCCTCGGCGGCGCCGGCTACGACGTGATGACCGACGAGGCCGACCACCCCGGCGTCCGCATCGAGGCCAACGGCGGCTACTTCGACCGCGGCAACAACCAGCTGGTCGACGTCAACGATCAGAAGGTGCGGCTGTTCGGCGCATCGGCGCAGATCGCGGTCCACAAGGGCATGCCGGTGCAGTCGTCGATCGACTACCGGCTCTACAAGTTCAACGGCGAGCGGGTGAGCGGCCTGTTCGATCCGGTCAAGTACCCGGGCGGGGTGTCGTGGCTCGTGATGAGCGAGTTCACGATGATCGGCCAGACGCTCAAGGATCCGGCAAACACCGGGTCGACGAAGAACCAGATCGGCCAGGCCGGCGACGTCAACGTCCGCGTGATGATCGATCGCATCCGCCTGCGGTTCGATGCCAGCTACCGCGACCTCGCGTTCATCCTGCACTCGGTGCCGAGCTTGCCGACGTACGAGGACTTCCCGGCGGCCTACACGACGACGCCCGACATCTTCGCGGCGGTCGGCGCCGACAAGAACTGGGACGACTTGCTGACGCTCGGCATCATCCTGGGCGTCGAGAAGCCGGCGTCGTTGACGTCGCCGATCGGCATCCCGGGCAGCACGCAGTCGGGCGCGTCGACCGCGGTCATCCGCAACAACAACATCGACACGATCATCACGATCCTGCCGCCCGGCACGACCGACGTCGTCCCGCAGGTCGCCGTGAAGGGCACGGCGAAGGTCACGTTCGGCCGGATCTACTCGTTCCTGGGCGAGGCGTTCTACAGCCACGATCCGAACACGACGCGCTACCTGCGCGGCGGTCCCCAGGAGCCGTTCCAGTTCACGTTCGCGAACCAGAACCAGCTCGGGTTCAACCTGACGCTGCAGGCGCGCTTCTAGCTCTGCCTACGAGCTGAACCGTATTCTCCCGCCGGCGGTCGTTTTGTGGCCGGGTCGCTCTTTACTCCGGAGGGCGGCGGTTATCCTCGATCTCCCGATGGGTGTGCAGCTCACAGAGACGATCGATCGCGGGATCGAGTACGTCTTCGACCTGGCCACCCGAATCTGGAGAGCAATCAAGAAGTTGGCTCCGATCGGAGTCGGGTTCGCGGTCGGCTGCACCGGTCCGACGGTGGAGCCGAACAAGACGCCCGACCCGGCGGCGGTCGCGGCGATCGCACCGCCGCACGAAGAGGCGAACGACGAGCCGAAGCCGATCGGCCAGTTCTCGATCACGTTCTACTACGTGATCGGCGAGGACGAGGTCCCGGCGAAGAAGGCCACGCCCGTGGCAGCCAACGACAATCAGGGCGCGGACCTCGCCACGATCGATACCGAGCGGCCGATGGTGACGCTCTACGAGGGCGACCGCTGCACGCCGATCGCGGACGTGTCCCCGGAGTTCGCGTCCCAGCTCGCCATCCAGGGCACCGGCAAGCTCAGGGACGGCCGCGTCCTCAACATCTGGGGCCGCTGCAAGTGCGACCACACCCCCTGCTTCAAGGTCACCGCGAACCAGTGGGGCACCGCCGGGTCGGGACACCCGCTGCAGCCGTTCCGCACGGTGGCGGTCGATCCCAAGGTCATCAAGCTCGGCTCGCTGCTGTACGTCCCGCTGCTCGAGGGCCGGACCATGCCGGGGCGCCCGCCGTACGGCGGCTTCGTCCACGACGGCTGCGTGGTCGCCGACGACACGGGCGGCCACATCGATGGCAACCGCCTCGACCTGTTCGTCGGCCGCAAGGGCTACTTCTTCGGCCTGGGCCAGTCGGGCTCCGGGGGCAGCCACTCGTGGGCGCGTCACGTGCCGGTCTACGACGGCAGCAAGCTGTGCGAGCGCAAGGGCCGCCGGGTTAGCCGGAAGTCCGGCTCGATCTAAGAGAATAGGGAATAGGCAACAGAGAACCGAGAAGTGAGAACGTTCGGACTTCTCGGTTCCCTGTTGCCTATTCCCTACTGAGTCACGGCGACGCGGTGCCGGTCGGCGCGGCCGATCCGGTCGGCGCCTCGCCGGGAGCCGCGGGGGCCGGCGCGGGCTGCGCCGGCTGCACTCCGGGCGGCAGCTTGAGCTCGCCCTTGGGCGGTGCGGTCTTCGCGGTATCGAGCGGCGCCGGCGGCTCCTTCTCTTCCTCGGCGGTCGAGATCGTCGCGATGAACCCGGTGAGGCCGGTGAGGATCATGCCCAGGCCAACGCCGCCGAGCACGCTGCCGGTCGTCTTGCAGCCCGACGTCGACATGCCCAGCGAGCCGCTCTGCTCGCAGTCGGCGCCGGTCCGGCTGTTCGCGAGGAACTCGAGGCCGATGCCGGCCGCGACGAGGCTACCCTCCGTGATCTTCGCGTAGGTGCGCGCCTTCGGGTTGTGGGGGAAGCACCCGAGCAGCGCGATGGACAGCATCGTGGCGACAGCACGCATGCTCGCGGTTGTATCAGAATCCGGTTCGGGTTCCGTCGAGGAAACCGCCGACCGTCGCTCACCGAAC